>NZ_KK211189.1:2500-130000 GCF_000620845.1 Exiguobacterium marinum DSM 16307 | reverse complement strand
GACCGTGTGTCTTAGACGCTAGATCAAGGTAGAAAGGGCGTACGGTGGATGCCTTGGCACTAGGAGCCGATGAAGGACGCGACGAACAGCGAAATGCTCTGGGGAGTGGTAAGTACACATCGATCCAGAGATATCCGAATGGGGGAACCCACCGCCGGGAGACTGGCGGGACACCCACGTGAATACATAGCGTGGCGTGAGGCAAACCCGGGGAACTGAAACATCTAAGTACCCGGAGGAAGAGAAAGAAAATTCGATTCCCTGAGTAGCGGCGAGCGAAACGGGAACAGCCCAAACCAGGAAGCATGCTTCCTGGGGTTGTAGGACACTCTACACGGAGTTACAAAGGGATAGGGTAGGTGAACGACCTGGAAAGGTCGGCCAGAGAAGGTGACGGCCCTGTAGCCGAAACCCCATCCCCTCCAGAGTGGATCCTGAGTACGGCGGGACACGTGAAACCCCGTCGGAATCCGGGAGGACCATCTCCCAAGGCTAAATACTTCCTAGTGACCGATAGTGAACCAGTACCGTGAGGGAAAGGTGAAAAGCACCCCGGAAGGGGAGTGAAACAGATCCTGAAACCGTATGCCTACAAGTAGTCAGAGCCCGTTAACGGGTGATGGCGTGCCTTTTGTAGAATGAACCGGCGAGTTACGATGGCGGGCGAGGTTAAGCCGATGAGGCGGAGCCGCAGCGAAAGCGAGTCTGAACAGGGCGCATCAGTCCGTCGTCGTAGACCCGAAACCAGGTGATCTACCCATGTCCAGGATGAAGGTCAGGTAACACTGACTGGAGGTCCGAACCCACGCACGTTGAAAAGTGCGGGGATGAGGTGTGGGTAGCGGTGAAATGCCAATCGAACCTGGAGATAGCTGGTTCTCTCCGAAATAGCTTTAGGGCTAGCCTCGAGGTGAAGAGTTCTGGAGGTAGAGCACTGATTGGACTAGGGGCCCCCACAGGGTTACCGAATTCAGTCAAACTCCGAATGCCAGCAACTTGTACTCGGGAGTCAGACTGCGAGTGATAAGATCCGTAGTCGAGAGGGAAACAGCCCAGACCATCAGCTAAGGTCCCCAAGTGTATGTTAAGTGGAAAAGGATGTGGCGCTGCACAGACAACTAGGATGTTGGCTTAGAAGCAGCCACCATTCAAAGAGTGCGTAATAGCTCACTAGTCGAGTGGCGCCGCGCCGAAAATGTAACGGGGCTAAACATACCACCGAAGCTATGGATCCCGTAAGGGATGGTAGGAGAGCGTTCCAAGCAGCAGTGAAGCGGTACCGTGAGGAGCCGTGGAGCGCTTGGAAGTGAGAATGCCGGTGTGAGTAGCGAAAAGAGGGGTGAGAATCCCCTCCGTCGAAAGCCCAAGGTTTCCTGAGGAAGGCTCGTCCGCTCAGGGTTAGTCTGGACCTAAGCCGAGGCCGAAAGGCGTAGGCGATGGACAACAGGTTGATATTCCTGTACCGCCGTACCACCGTTTGAACGATGGGGGGACGCAGAAGGATAAGGTGACCGTGCGACTGGAAGTGCACGGACAAGCAGCAAGGCCGTCGGGTTGGCAAATCCGCCCGACACCAAGGTTGAGCTGTGACGTGGAGCCCGTAGGGCGAAGCACCGGATTTCACGCTGCCAAGAAAAGCCTCTAGTGAGGAGGTCGGCGCCAGTACCGCAAACCGACACAGGTAGGCGAGATGAGAATTCTAAGACGCGCGGGATAACTCTCGTTAAGGAACTCGGCAAAATGGTCCCGTAACTTCGGGAGAAGGGACGCTTATGGCAACATAAGCCGCAGTGAATAGGCCCAAACGACTGTTTAGCAAAAACACAGGTCTCTGCTAAATCGCAAGATGAAGTATAGGGGCTGACGCCTGCCCGGTGCTGGAAGGTTAAGGGGATGTGTCATCGCAAGAGAAGCACTGAACCGAAGCCCCAGTAAACGGCGGCCGTAACTATAACGGTCCTAAGGTAGCGAAATTCCTTGTCGGGTAAGTTCCGACCCGCACGAAAGGCGTAACGATTTGGGCACTGTCTCAACGAGAGACCCGGTGAAATCATAGTACCTGTGAAGATGCAGGTTACCCGCGACAGGACGGAAAGACCCCATGGAGCTTTACTACAGCCTGATATTGAGGCTTTGTACGCGATGTACAGGATAGGTGGGAGTCTGTGAAGCCGGAGCGCCAGCTTCGGTGGAGACACCCTTGGGATACCACCCTTTGCGTATAGAGTCTCTAACTCGCAGCCGTGATCCGGCTGGAGGACCGTGTCAGGCGGGTAGTTTGACTGGGGCGGTCGCCTCCTAAACAGTAACGGAGGCGCCCAAAGGTTCCCTCAGAATGGTTGGAAATCATTCGAAGAGTGCAAAGGCAGAAGGGAGCTTGACTGCGAGACCTACAAGTCGAGCAGGGACGAAAGTCGGGCTTAGTGATCCGGTGGTTCCGCATGGAAGGGCCATCGCTCAACGGATAAAAGCTACCCTGGGGATAACAGGCTGATCTCCCCCAAGAGTCCACATCGACGGGGAGGTTTGGCACCTCGATGTCGGCTCATCGCATCCTGGGGCTGGAGTAGGTCCCAAGGGTTGGGCTGTTCGCCCATTAAAGCGGTACGCGAGCTGGGTTCAGAACGTCGTGAGACAGTTCGGTCCCTATCCGTCGTGGGCGCAGGAAATTTGAGGAGAGCTGTCCTTAGTACGAGAGGACCGGGATGGACGCACCGCTGGTGTACCAGTTGTTCCGCCAGGAGCATCGCTGGGTAGCTACGTGCGGACGGGATAAGTGCTGAAAGCATCTAAGCATGAAGCCCCCTCCGAGATGAGATTTCCCTTTGAGCAATCAAGAAAGACCCCTCAGAGACGATGAGGTAGATAGGTCATGGGTGGAAGCGTGGTGACACGTGGAGCTGAATGATACTAATCGGTCGAGGCTTTGATCTAGTCTATGGTTTGTGTTGATGAATCCTCAGTTTTCAGGGAACAAGCCCTGTAAAAGTCTGGTGGCGATAGCGAGACGGCCACACCCGTTCCCATGCCGAACACGGAAGTTAAGCGTCTCAGCGCCGAAAGTAGTTGGGGGATCTCCCCCTGTGAGGATAGGACGTTGCCAGGCAACAACGCAGAGGACGACCGAGCATAACGCTCGGTCGTCTTTTTTTATGTTTGGATGTAATATTTATTTGACTAAATGACAAAAAAATATTACATTCGAACGAGAGAGAATTTTTCAAGAAAGAAGGCATTTAAAAGATGGTCAAAAAAATGAGCGGGCAACTTCACAATCGTTTAAGTGTATTACGAGCAGAGCGGAAATGGTCACAGCAACAAGTCGCTGATTTGTTAGGAGTGAGTCGACAAACTATTGTGTCTCTTGAACATAATCGATACAACCCCTCGTTAAAGTTAGCTTTTGAGATTGCCATTTTATTTGATACGACAGTTCATGACGTGTTTCAATATGAAAAGAAGGAGCAACCATTATGATGTTATGGATCAACATTCTTGTTTTTCCAATTTTTCTTATCATGCTCATCATTACATTGAGGTTTTTGTTTGGAAAAGAAGGCAAGGACGAACGTGGAAAAGAAATTGCAACTGCTTCTTACATGGTGGCCGCCCCGATTTTCCCCATCGGATGGTTACTCATCGAATGGTATCATCGCTGGTTACATGTCTTGTCGTTTGATGTGTATCGTGATGTGATTTCACTTTTGATAGGTTTGACATTTATCGTTCAAGGAGTGACCATCACCGTTCTAAAACATCGAATCTAATCTGAATCGCACTCACAGCGAGTGCTTTTTTTGTTGGATGAAACATTTATCGAGTGAAGCACGTATAACATTGTATAGAATCAGCGTGACCTGACGAATGTCACGTTGACAGGATGTGACATCGAAGGCATGACGATAAATGGCGTTCCAATCGACACCTTAATCAGTACTAAGAGAGGGGAAACATAATGGGAAATCTTCAGCAGACCCAATTAGACTTACAACAGCGTATCGCCGAGCGTGATCGACTTGTTCGGAAGCAAGAGACACTTACAAAACAGTTGAAAGAGCATGAAACGGTGCGGAAAGCGTTACTTAATACATTCACGAAAGAACAACGCGATGTGTATGACCTTGAAAGCTTTTCACTCGTCAACACATGGTGGAAGTTAAGAGGGACGTTCGATGAACAACGGACAATCGAAATGGAGGAAGCTGCTCGCGCTGAACTGAAATTACGGGAACACGAGGCGATGATTGACGAATTGACGCTCGAACATCGAGATTTACAAGAACAGCTCGAGGCATATGAAGGAATCGACGCTGAGTGGGAAGCCTTCTTAGAAACAAAAGAATCGCATCTGGCGAAAGATCCAGCTGTTCGCCGAGACCTCCATCATCTCACGAATCAACAAGCCGAAACGAATGAACTTCTCATCGAGTATCAGGAAGCCATCGTTGCCGGTAAGGCAGCACGCATATCGATTGCAAAAACACTCAAACATTTGGATAGTGCGAAGGGGTGGTCAACGTATGACACGTTCTTCGGGGGTGGTTTGATTGCAACGGCAATGAAGCATGATGCGTTAGATGCTTCCGAGCAGACGATGCACGAATTACAATCTGCGTTGGAGCGCTTCTCCCGTGAATTAGCGGACGTGCAAGGGATGGTTCAGGAGTTGCATGTCGATCGAGGTTCATTGATTCAGTTCGCCGATTACTTCTTAGATGATATTTTTTCCGAGTGGACCATGCACGGACGAATCAATGATTCATTAGATCAAGTGAACGGACTGGATGATGAAATCAGTCAGCTGATTACTCGTATGACGAGACAAGTGGAACGGTTAGAACAGAAGCTTGAAGAGACTGAAGAAAAAAGAAGACAGCTCATCCTTACGCAATGAGCTGCCTGTCATTAGATTTCTAGTAGTAAGGGTTCTTTTGTTTAGTTCGAGGAGAGTGAAGATAGAATGAGTAAAACGATGGTATTTCTTATTAGAGGAATGGGAATCACGGGTGCCTTACTCGTATTATCGATTCCTTTTTTCCTTAACCCTCCTATATCGACCACGCTTAAAGTTGTCAGTCTTGGATTATTGATGATCTTTATCATTTTCGCTGTATCAGCCATTAGACTTCGGAAACGGATTGAAGATGAATGACACGTTCTATAGTTAAAGGTGATCCAAAGTAGGCGTGAGCATTTAATTCACCTACATGAGGTCGGCTGATCCGGAGTGCTCGTTCATTCCGGTCGTTTTAGCCAATGCCGTAGTCCTTTCCCTGCATGAGGTCCTGAATCATAACGAGGAATGACGTGCAGATGGGCATGAGGCACGGTTTGGTTTGAAGCAACACCGACGTTCCAACCGAGCGTGTACCCATCAGGTTGAAACGCTTGATCAAGGTGTTCCTTGGCCTGATGAAGTAATTCATATGTATGTTGCCACTCTAAAGGCGTTAAGTCGAACGTCGTCGAACGGTGTGATTTCGGGACAATCACACCCGAACCAACGAGGACGTCTTGCTCATGGTCATGCATGAGAAAGTAACAAGAGTCATTCTCGGCAATAATGGTTTGATGTGGATCGAGTGTAGGGTGACAAAATGGACAGGTGGACATTGGATTGGTACACTTCCTTTCTATATCAAGTGTACCAAAGGGGGAGAATCATGGAACGACTCATCGATGAAATCGTGCAAAATGTGCAAACAGGACAACGAACGCTGATTGCCATCTCCGGTCATGGGGCAGCAGGGAAATCGACGTTGGCCGAACGATTAAGAGAAAGACTAGGGGATGTCAACCTGCTTCATACGGACCCGTACATCATAGATTCACAGTTACGGAAACAAACGATACTCACCTATGAACAGAATGGAATAACTCATCATTATAAGATGACGGCTTGTCATCCGGCTGCGCATCATCTGCTGTCACTCGAGCGTGACGTTCGTATGACTCGAGAGGGAATCGGCTTTTACACAATCGATGTCCCCTATTTAGAGCGGACATGGATTGACCCGGAGAAGCCAATCACGATTATTGAAGGGATGAGCGTCGCATTCCTGGATCTTTCATCTTTTGACCAATCAATATATCTTTATACGGACGGGGAGACGGAGTTCAAGCGACGCTCACAACGTGATATCCAGGAACGGGGAATGGAACTGGATTACTTGCGTTCATCCCATGCCGAGCGACGTCTTCAATATGAGTTGTTTATGCATCCGTATCGCCATCGCTTCCAAACCATCGTCAATACGAGTAAGGATGAAATTCAAATTGAAAAAACCGCTCACGAGGAGCGGTGACTGCGTAACGTTTCTTGAATTCCGAGACCGAGCTGTTCTTGTTCGCGCTCGAGTTGCTCCCATGTGAGGGAACGGTGACGCAATTCGACGTCGGTCGCCATCGATTCGAGCGTTCGTTGGGTCTCGATATTGTCGAGCCAGTAGTAGAGGTCAATCTCGTCTTCATGTAGGCGCCAAAACGATTTGACGACCTCGAACTCATCGGCCCATTCTCCGACCGGCTTGAATCCATACTTTTCAACGAACGGATAAGGACGTTCTTCCCCGAGCGGGTCGATCACATTTCGGACGAACATCGGCTCAAGACCGGCATGAGCGGTCGCTTCGAGTAAGCGTGTTAACTCAGGCATCGGTTCGATTTCGATGTGTTCCATCACGTCAAACCAGACACGTTTCATATCTTTATCCCATAACGTTGCTTCCACACTATAGGGAGCCCCGGCAGACGAGGGAGCATACATCGTCAACTCGAACGAAAAAGGAATATCCTCTTTATCTCCGGGTCCCAACACGACAGACAGTGGGATTGGTATCTCTTGAATGTCAGATTCTCGATTGAACTCGTTTCCTTCTATAGTGATGTCTTTAAACGTCGTCAAAAAGTTTAGGGTCAATTCTTGCAGTCGGACGACATTGGTCGTCGGGTTAGATACGTGCAAGGTTCCAGTCACTACCTGCTTCGGAATGAGTGCCGCAGGGTCAAACGTGATATCAGCTTCAATCTCCGAAAAGAACCATTTTTTGAATCGGTTTCCCCATTTGGACATGGCGGTCGCGCCCCTTTTCTCTAAATTATATGCTGTTATATCTGTTCCCGATTCCTTTTTTCAAAAAACATAGAGAAAAAGGTTGCTTTTTATAACTGTCTCACTTATTATAGAGGATGTCGAAACAATTCAAACCATCGCGGGGTGGAGCAGTCTGGTAGCTCGTCGGGCTCATAACCCGAAGGTCGTCGGTTCAAATCCGGCCCCCGCAACCAATTTTTATTTAATTTCATATGTCGTCGCGGGGTGGAGCAGTCTGGTAGCTCGTCGGGCTCATAACCCGAAGGTCGTTGGTTCAAATCCAGCCCCCGCAACCAATTTTTAAATGAGATAGCGAAACGATAGCGTTTCGTGTTTTTTTTTGCTTAAAATGAAGTGTACAATGAGTACGTAATGAGAAGTGATAAAAGGAGAACCATTCATGTATACATTGATTACGCATTCTGCGGCAGAGACGCAGGCGGTGGCAGAACGTTTGGCTACGCTCGTCGATGCAGGAACGGTCATCACATTAAACGGTGACCTCGGTGCCGGCAAGACGACGTTCACACAAGGGTTCGCAAAAGGACTCGGTGTCACGCGGAACGTCAACAGTCCGACATTCACCATTATGAAACAATACAAAGGGCGTTTGCCGCTCTATCATATGGATGTCTATCGACTCGAGGATACGGGGGATGACATCGGTCTTGAGGAATATATCAACGGTGACGGTGTCGCCATCGTGGAGTGGTCGAACTTGATCGAGTCCTCGCTTCCGGAAGAACGCTTGGCCATCACGATTGAACGGGTAAGTGACGAAGAACGGAAACTGACACTCGCTCCGACGGGTGAGCGTTACGTTCAAATCGCCAAGGAGGTGCTCGCATGAAGCAATTGATGATTGATACCGCGACGACACGTTTATCTGTCGCGTTAAGTGAGGCTGGAGAGATTCAAGCCGAAGCGACGGTCATGGTCTCAAAAAATCATGCGGTCACCCTCATGCCGATGATCGAACAGCTCATGGCAGCAGTCAAATGGACACCGAACATGCTCGAGCGCATCGTTGTCACGACAGGGCCTGGGTCGTACACGGGAATTCGGATTGGAGTGACGACGGCGAAAACACTCGCTTATACGCTCAATCTTCCGCTCATCGGGGTATCTGCCCTAAAGCTTATGGCAGCGGCCCCGAATACGGACTTGCCGGTCGTCTCGTTGATTGACGCGCGCCGTGGCAACGCGTATATCGGATACTATCAGCACAACAAGGCACTGACACACGATCAGCACGCCTCGGTCGCGGACTGGTTACGATTGAATAGCCAAGGGCGTTTCCTCGTCGTCGGAGACGTGGAGCCGTTTCGTGACGTGTTAAGCGAATACGAATATATCGAAGCACCGGCTGCCCATCGATACGGGCGCGCGAGTGATTTGGTCGTATTCAGCGATGAGACGAGCGACGTCCATGCGTTTGAACCAGAGTATTTGCGTCTCGCCGAAGCAGAAGCGAAATGGTTAGAGGGACAAAACAATGGCTGACGTGAAAATTCGTCGGATGACGTGGCTCGATGTCGAAGAAGTGACAAAAGTCGAAGAAGCGTCGTTCTCTATTCCATGGACAAAAGAAGCGTTCATGAATGAAATGCTCCGAAATGAACAAGCGATTTATTTTGTCGCGGTCCATGACAAACGGGTCGTCGGTTTTGTCGGGGTATGGCAAATCGTCGATGAAGGACATATCACGAACATTGCCGTCTTACCTGAATTTCGGGGGCAAGGGATTGGCAATCAACTGTTAGCGGAACTCGTCACATTCGCCAAGTCGAAAGGACTTGTCGGATTGACGTTAGAAGTCCGTGTGTCAAACGTCGGCGCACAAAAACTGTATGAACAGTTCGGTTTTATGCAAGCTGGACGGAGAAGGCGCTACTATCAGGATAATAATGAAGACGCCTATATTTATTGGGCGAAGTTAGGAAGTGAATCAGAATGAACACATCACTGATCCTCTCAATCGAGTCGAGCTGTGACGAGACGTCCGTTGCGCTCGTCAAAGACGGAAAGACGTTATTGTCAAACGTTGTCTCTTCTCAAATCGAGAGTCATAAACGATTTGGTGGCGTCGTCCCTGAAGTGGCGTCCCGTCATCATGTCGAGCGTATCACGTATGTCATTGACGACGCGTTAAGCGAAGCAGGCGTGAAGATGGAAGATGTGGACGCGGTCGCAGTCACACAAGGACCAGGTCTCGTCGGTGCCCTTCTCGTCGGCATCAGTGCAGCCAAAGCATTGGCGTTCGCCCATCAAAAACCGCTCATCGGCGTCCATCATATCGCGGGACATATTTACGCGAATGAACTCGTCGAAGAGATGCAATTCCCGCTCGTCTGTCTCGTCGTCTCAGGAGGCCACACGGAACTCGTCTATATGCCAGAACATGGTGTCTTCGAAGTCATCGGTGAGACACGTGATGACGCGGCGGGTGAGGCATACGATAAGGTCGCGCGCACGCTCAGTCTCCCCTATCCGGGTGGACCTGCGATTGACCGCTTGGCTGCGCTCGGGGAAGACACATATAACTTCCCACGCGTTCGTCTCGAACCAGGTAGCTTTGACTTCAGTTTCAGTGGCTTGAAGTCATCGGTCATCAACGCCGTACACAATGCGGAGCAACGTGGAGAGACGGTCATCCCAGAAAATTTGGCGGCGAGCTTCCAAGCGAGTGTCGTCGAAGTGCTCGTCGAGAAAGCGATTCGTGCCGTGAAGGAAAAAGGGGCGAAGCAATTGCTCGTCGCAGGTGGTGTCGCGGCGAACCGTGGCCTCCGCGCAGCACTTCAAGACACAACTGCTGCCGAAGGGATTCAACTCGTCATTCCACCACTTGACCTATGTGGGGACAACGCCGGCATGATTGGGGTTGCGGCACATCACGCGTATGTGCGCGGTAAGCGCGATACACTAGCGATGAATGCGGTTCCTGGGTTATCCTTAGAAGAGAGCATGACAGTCTAGGGGGAAATAGAGACATGACGAAACGCATCATCATCGGAGGACTCATCGTACTACTCGTCGTTGCGACATTCTTACAAGTACGTGAGATCATCCGCGCTTACAATATCGCCTATCAAGAGGAGATTGTTCCAGAAGAGACACGAGTGAAGTCACTGACTGGAGAAGACACATTGGAGGGCATCGGTCGCGTGACCGGAGAGAATACGCTCATCGAGTCACTATATGGCTACACAAGTGTCGTCGACCAAGAGCCAGAGCGTGTGATCGTCGTTGATCGCAATCTCGGGGTACAGCCAAAAGCGAGCGATGCTTATTATGAAATCGAGCGGGGTCGCGAGGCAACGGAAGAAGAAGCAGCGAAGTTTGATGATTTGATCGAGGAACTCGACGAACAGCAGCTGTTCGCGCAAGTCATCTCGGCACACGAGGCACGCTATGTGACGAATGGCGAAAAGCCGATGACGTTCTATAAGGTGTTCACACGTGACGTCGATACGAACGAGGCTGTCTTCTTTATCGCTGAGGACGGGACGAAGCTCGACTTCCATACGGTAGGATTCCAGCCGTTACGATATTTCTAATATAAAGAGAGGCCAGCGTATGACAACGCTGACCTCTCTTTTTACTGTTTACGCTTTTGGTTGTCGATAATTCTCTCGATGCCATGTGTTGATACGACTCACGATGAACACGAGGAGGGCGAGGATCCACATGAAGAGTGTCTCTTCGTAGAAGTGGGCCCATACCGATCCAGGCGCATAGAACGTATGAACGGTCACGTCGACCGGCCAGACGACGATACGGATAAAGAGCGTGCTCATGAGCAATCCACTGAAGAGACTGAGCAAGATCCCTGGCCACGTCTGAATGATGAAGCCGATGACGACAGGCAAAAAGTAAAAGAGAATAGACGGGACGATCGTCGGCTCACCGCGGATGAGTTCAGATACGAACTCGGTCCCGGTCGGCACGATGTAGGCGAGTCCCGTGAGGAACGCTTGAATGAACTCGATTCGCATGGCACGGGTACGCATCATGTATGGAGTTCCTCCCATTCCGCATAAAGTGCGGTGATCGATTCTTTCGCTGCGTCCGATTCGGTCGATAGTTCTTGGGCACGGGCGAAGTCGTTGAAGACGTCCGGCTCACACAGCAACTGTTCGATCTCGTCGAGACGCTTCTCATGTTGCTCGATCGCCAGCTCGATCTCTTCGATGCGCTGTTTGATCCGGCGCTCTTCCCGTTGCTGTTCCTTGTCGGCGCGTTGTTTTTTCACGACGACCTGCTTCGTCTCCTCACGAGCGAGTCGTGCGAGTTCTTCGAGCTCTTCTTTCTTCTCGACGTAGTACGAATAGTCTCCGAGATACTCATCGATGCCGTTCGGCGTGATCTCTAATACACGTGTCGCGAGACGGTCGATGAAGTAGCGGTCATGCGAGACGAAAAGGATCGTGCCCGGATAGTCGAGGAGGGCATTCTCTAAAATCATCTTCGAGTCGAGATCCAAGTGGTTCGTCGGCTCGTCTAAGATGAGGAGGTTCGGTTGCTCGAGCTTCAGCTTGGCCAACGTAAGACGTGCCCGTTCACCACCCGATAGTTCGAGGACACGTTTCGTGACGTCATCCCCGCTGAAGAGGAACTGACCGAGAAGACTCCGCACTTCTTGCTCACGCATGAGCGGCCAGTCGTTCCAAATCTCATCGATGACACGGTTTGTGTCAGACAAGTTTTGTTGCTCCTGGTCGTAGTAACCGATTTCGACGCCCGTCCCGTAACGGATCTCACCCGTGAGGGCGGTTTGTTGTTTCGTCAATACTTTGAGTAATGTCGACTTCCCGACCCCGTTCGGACCGACGAGGGCGACGGATTCACCGCGTTGCAGTTGGAAGCGGAGATGCTGGGCGATTGGTTCTTCGTACCCGATGGCGAGGTCGCTCGCGCTCAACACATCGTTCCCGCTCTGGCGTTTGATGGAGAACGAGAGGACGGCGCTGCGTTCGTCACCGTCCGGGGCATCGAGTCGGTCGACTTTCTCGAGACGCTTCCGCACGCTTTGTGCACGCTTCGTCGTCGTCGCTCGGGCGATGTTTCGCTGAATGAAATCCTGCATCTTGGCAATCTCTTCTTGCTGCGACTCGAACTGCTTCTTCTCTTGCTCGTAAATGGCGGCCTTCTGTTCGAGATACTTCGTGTAGTTCCCGACGAAGCGACGGCTCCGATGACGTGACAGCTCATAGACGACCGAAACGACACGGTCGAGGAAGTACCGGTCGTGGGAGACGATGAGGACAGCTCCTTTATAGCCGCCCAAGTACTTCTCGAGCCAGGCGAGCGTCTCGATGTCCAAATGGTTCGTCGGCTCGTCCAAGATGAGCAGGTCAGGACTTTGAAGGAGCATCTTCGCCAAGGCGAGACGCGTCCGTTGTCCCCCGGATAGCGTGTCGATCCGACGTTCGAAGTCATCCGGATAGAAGCGCATCCCATGGAGGACCGAGCGGATGGTCGCTTCATACTGGTAACCGCCACGTTCTTTGAACGTATGCTGCTCTTCATCGTAAGAAGAGAGGAGACGTTCGTACGCAGCGGCGTCATTTAGGATTCGTTCGGATCCCATGTCGGCTTCCATGCGACGGAGCGTCTTCTCCTGCTCGATCAAGTCCGTGAAGACGGTGAGCATCTCGTTCCAGATCGTCTCGTCGGATTCGAGCCCTGAGTCTTGGGCGAGATAGCCGATGGTGACGTCTTTTGGCTTCATGATGTCCCCGGAATCATAGTTATATTCACCAGCGATGACTTTCAAAAGTGTGGACTTACCGGCCCCGTTCCGACCGACGAGGGCGACACGTTCACCTTCCTGGATTTCGAGTTTTACGTTTTCTAAAATCGGCTCGACGCCGAAGGATTTGGATAAGTTGTTGACTTGCAGTAGGATCAAGTGAAAAAACCCCTTTCTCTCTATTTAGTATACTGTATTTTTCAGCGATTTTAGGTATATTCGTTGAGTGGTCATGTGAATTCGTTTACAATCAAGGTGTATGAAATTCAGATTCGTTTGTAACGTGTCGTAAAAAGGAGGCTCTTTCCGTTGAGTCAAAACGAACCAAAGATTCCACAAGCGACAGCCAAACGGTTGCCACTATACTATCGATTTATTCAAAGCCTGCATGCGTCAGGGAAACAACGTGTCTCTTCAGCAGAACTGAGTGAGGCGGTCAAGGTCGATTCGGCTACGATTCGCCGTGATTTCTCGTACTTCGGTGCGCTCGGTAAAAAGGGATATGGCTATAACGTGCAGTATCTGTTAGACTTTTTCCGAAAGACACTGAATCAAGACGAGATTACGAATGTCGCCTTGGTCGGGGTCGGTCACCTTGGGACGGCATTCGTCAACTATAACTTCCTTAAAAACAATAACACACATATCGTCGTCGGGTTCGACGCAGACGAGACAAAAGTCGGCACGACGATGTCAGGCGTCCCAATTCATCACGTCGATGAGATGGAACAGATTATGAAGCAAAACAAGATCGACGTCGCCATTTTGACGGTACCTTCTGCCTATGCGCAGCCCGTCGCAGACGACTTGGTGCGATTCGGCATCAAAGGCATCTTGAACTTCACACCGGCACGACTCACTGTACCGGACACCGTTCGCGTCCATCACATCGATTTGTCGATTGAGCTGCAGTCACTCATTTACTTTATGCAACACTATCCAACCGCTGAGGGGGTCCATCAATAATGGAATTACTAGCATCATCACTCGTCGTCGGGATTCCGGGTGGGGCGAGCCTATTCATTATCGCCATCATCGCGCTCATCATCTTCGGACCGAAGAAATTGCCGGAGTTTGGTCGTGCGGCCGGACAGACGCTTCGTGAGTTCAAAAATGCGACAAACGGCATGATGAACGAGCACGACGAGAACGACAAGAAAGCTATCGAAAAGAAAGAGCAGTAAGCCATGAATCATCAACCTGATCAAGAGCGGGAACTCACCGATCACTTGACAGAGCTGCGGAGACGACTGATGCTATCTGCATTTGTCGTCTTTGCCTTCTTTTTGATGGCTTTGCCGAGTGTCAAATATGTACTCGCGTACTTGCAAGAAGATCTCATCGAACGTGGGCTCGAACTGAACGCCTTTGGGGTCGCGGACCCACTCATGATTTACTTGAACTTGGCGCTCGTCATCGGCCTGATTGCGGCGAGCCCATTCCTACTGTATCAAGTGTGGGCGTTTGTCGCACCCGGTCTGCATCCGAATGAGCGGAAAGGCACGCTTGCCTATATCCCGATCATCTTCGGATTGTTCTTGATTGGTCTTGCGTTCGCCTACTATTGGTTGTTCCCGCTCGTCCTCGATATCTCGACGGACCTCGGGCAAGACCTCGGACTCGAACAACTCATCGGGGCCAATAATTACTTCACGTTCTTGTTGCAGCTGACAATTCCGTTCGGTCTATTATTCCAATTACCGGTCGTGACGATGTTCCTCACCCGGATCGGTGTCGTGACCCCGTACTTCTTATCGAAGATTCGAAAGTACGCGTACTTTGCGCTATTCGTGGTCGCGGCGTTCATCACACCACCGGACTTGACGTCGCACCTCATGGTGTCACTACCGCTCTTCTTCCTATATGAGATCAGCTTATCGATTTCACGTATCACCTATAAAGGGGTGCTGCGCCGGGAGAAAGAAGCGATGGTGCAAGAACAGATGGATTTAATGAAACAGATGAATGAGAAATGAGCATCGTTCCTTCCAGGGAGACGGTGCTTTTTTGATTTTTGGTAACGAACGTTTTTCAACAACACGAAAACACATGACTGACATGATAAAATAAAGCTACTCAGTTGGATGCCAGGGGGAGAAGCGATGATTTGGGAGTACTACGGGGATGCAATCATCATCATCGGTGTGTTGACGACGATTTTATTGATTGCCATGCTGAACTTTTTGAAGTCGAAATTTAAGCGAAGACTCGTCTTTTCGTTGATGCTGCTCGTGGTAGGATACACGCTGATCTTGATTGGTCTCGTCTTTGTTCGCGGATGGGATGGTCTGGGCTGGAGCATGATCGGCTTCAGTTTATACGTGATCGGTCTTGTCACCTATATCGGCGTCGTCATCTATCACTGGATCAAAGCACGACGCACGACGAATTCGTAAGTGAACCGTTCCGGTTGCGGGACGGTTTTGTTGTCACGCATGGAGTTCAAACTTTAGACACTTTTACGTGAAATAGTGAGCAAAAGGATTGTCAAACCTTCTTGTGAAATAGTACACTAAGTTCAGAAAGTGAATGTGATTTTTATCACAAACGCTAACTTGCCTAACACCTAAAGGAGAGACAATCATATGAAAATCGCAGTCATCGGATGTACACACGCAGGAACAGCAGCTGTTAAAGGATTACTCGCCAAGCATGACAATCTCGACATCACCGTTTACGAGCGGAACGATAACGTCAGCTTCCTCTCGTGTGGGATCGCGCTCCACGTCGGTGGGGTCGTCCAACGTGCGGAAGAGTTGTTCTACTCGTCTCCACGTGAACTTGAGGAACTCGGTGCGACGATGCGCATGAAACATGACGTCTTGTCGATTGACACCGAAGCGAAGACGGTCCACGCCAAAAATCTTGAAACCGGGGAAGACGTGCATGACACGTATGACCGTTTGATTGTCACGACGGGTTCATGGCCGATCGTCCCAACGCTCCCAGGAATCGAAATGAATGGAATCGAGCTCTGTAAAAACTATGCGCATGCCCAACGCATTATCGAGCGTGCGACGGATGCGACGAAGATTGCCGTCATCGGGGCGGGCTATATCGGGGTCGAACTCGTCGAAGCGTTCGAAGCATACGGAAAACATGTCACATTTATCGATAGTGCCGACCGCATCTTGAACAAATATCTCGATAAGTCGTTCACAGATCCATTAGAAGCGGACATGACCAGTCGCGGGATCGATCTCGAACTCGGTCAGACGGTCGAGGCGTTCCGTGGAACAGATGGGAACGTCACACACGTTGTGACGGACAAAGGCGAATTCGAAGCGGATCTCGTCATCTTGTGCGTCGGATTCCGTCCGAATACAGGACTCCTAGAAGGACAGGTCGACATGCTCGGGAACGGCGCCATCATCGTCGATGAATACATGCGCACGAGCAACCCGGATATCTTTGCGGCGGGGGACAGTTGTGCCGTCTACTACAACCCGGCACGCACACACGCCTATATCCCACTTGCGACGAACGCTGTCCGCATGGGAACGCTCGTCGCGGAGAACTTGATGCAACCACGAGTCCGCTACCAAGGAACACAAGGAACGTCAGGACTTCGACTTTATGACTGGAATATCGCGTCGTCTGGTCTGACGGAAGAAGCGGCAGCACTCTTTGGGCTCGAAGTCGAAAGTGTCGTCATCGAAGACGCGTATCGTCCGGAGTTCATGCCGACCGCAGAGAAAGTCGAATTTAAACTCGTCTATGAAAAAGGAACACACCGTATTGTCGGTGGACAAGTGTTATCGAAAGCGGATTTGACGCAAGCGGTCAACACACTCTCGCTAGCTATCCAAAACGAGATGACGATCGAAGAGCTCGCCTATGTCGACTTCTTCTTCCAACCGCACTACAACAAGCCATGGCACTTCCTGAACAGCGGAGCGCTTGAAGCGATGAAAGACAAAGTGAATGCCTAACAAAAAACGCGGAAGCGAACAGCTTCTGCGTTTTTTTAGAGGTAGTGTGGTTCATCTTTCATCAAGTTGGCAAGAAGGATATAGATGAGAAAGTTAGCCGGCAAAAAGACGAATAAGAGCCGAATACCGAGTGAAGAGATGTTCACGTATTCAGCGATCCCACCGCATACACCGGCAATCGAGCGGTCCGTCGCCGACTTTCGAAGTGTACGTTGCATAGCAAAGCTCCTTATGAGTTGATATGTAAATTTTACCATATGAGTGTATGAAAAAGAGGCTGGGACATAACTAGCCGGTTTTAGAGATTTTGATAAAAAGAGGGGTCCGGTCACCGATTTTCGGTGGCCGGACCCCTTCTTTGTACTTCCGCCGATGCCATTGGCGATGAACTTTCGTAGGTTCACCGCCATGAGGGCGAAGCCGAGCTCACATTTCACACGCTGTTTCCCCCTTACGGAGAAGCGGGTGAAACCCAAATTGGCCTTCAGATATCCAAAAACTGGTTCCACGTCCGTCTTGCGTCGGGCATAGACGGCACCGGTTTTCTCATCCGAAAGCAGCGTTCTCGTCATATTCTTTTGTTCTTCCCAGGTCCCGTTCACGCTGACCTGGCGGTGTCTCCCTTCCTCGGCTTTCGTGCACAGCTCTCGGAACGGGCAATCGACGCAGCTCTCGCACGCGTACACACGAAAATCACGGATGAAGCCGTCACGGTCGGTTCGGTGGGACTCGTGACTGAACGGAAGCTTTCTTCCGTCCGGACACGTGAACGTGTCGGTCCCCTCGTCATATGCCCAGTTCGCGAGGTTGAACGGGTCGTCGCGCCATTTCTTCTTCTGTTCCTTCCGGTACATCGTGTGCGGGATCAAAGGTTGGCGCCCTCGGCGCTCGAGGATGTCCGTGTAGTTCTGTTGGCTCCCGTACCCGGCATCGGCGACGATGTAGGCGGGCAGGTCGAGGAAGGTTTCGATCTCGTCGAGGAACGGGATCAACGTTTTCGTGTCGGTCGGGTTCGGATAGACGTCATAGGCGAGCGTGTACTGACCTTCGGTTGCGATTTGGACGTTGTAGCCAGGTTTCAGTTGACCGTTCTTCATGTGATCCTCTTTCATCCGCATGAACGTCGCGTCACGGTCGGTCTTCGAATAGCTGTTGCGTGTGCCGAAGGTGGCCATGTGTTCCTCGTATCGACGTTTCCGGGCCGCGAAGTCGGCAGCCTGTTTGCGGAGATGGCGGGGCTTCTTACGTTCCGCACGCAATCGTTTCCGTTCCTCGACGTCCGTCGTTGAGCTGATCTCCTCGTTGATGGACTCGATCGTTTCCTCGAGTCGCGCTGCGATTTGTTCCAGCTCTTGGGCCGTGAGCGCGTCCGGGCTCTCCCGTTCGATCTCAGGGATGACCTGGTCGGCCATCAGCTCGTCGTACATCTGGTTCGACTTCTCGACGAGCGCGGCGTGGTGTTTTTCGACCGCCCTGCGCCAGACGAAGGTGTAGCGGTTGGCGTTCGCCTCGATTTTCGTGCCGTCGATGAAGATCGCCTCCTCATCGATTGCGCCGGTCTCGACGAGATGGCACCGGAAGGCGACGAAAGCCTCCTTCAGGATCGGGGACACGGCCGGATGGACACGGAAACGGTTGATCGTCCGATAACTCGGCTCGTGGCCCTGGGCGAGCCACATCATCCGTAGGCTGTCCTTGAGAAGGCCCTCGATCTTTCGTCCTGAGAACGCGGACTGTGTGTAGGCGCAGAGGACGATTTTCATCATCATGCGCGGGTGATAGGCCGGGCAGCCCGTCGTTCGCCAGAACGGTTCGAATGCCTCGTCCGGGATCTGTTCGACGAGGTCATGGACGGCGAAGGCGATATCGTTTTCCTGCAGCCGGACTTCTAAATCTAGGGGCAAAACCAATTGGTTCATGGTATACTCTTTGTACATAGGGGCACCTCCAAAGTTATGGTTTGGTCACTTTAACTTTATCAGAGGTCGCCCCTATCTGTTTAGTCCGAAATGCGTGCACGAACCCATAAAAATGACAAGAGGCCCCCGCGAGCGAACAAGTCGCTCACGGGGGCCTCTTTCTTATAAATCTACTGGGTTATGTCCCAGCCTCAATTGTTTATTTCAAGATGTCGACGAGTTCATCGAGCACTTGGTTGGCAGACAAGACGCCACCCGATGTGTTCCAGATGTCATCACTGACTTCTGTTACTTCACCTGCTTTGACAGCATCGAGGTCTTTCCACAACTGGCTTGACTGCCATTCTTCAGCTGTCTTCGACCCGTCCGCTCCACCGTATGTGAAGTAGACGATGTGGTCGCCCGCCATCTCTGGGATCCGCTCCATCGTAATCTCTTCAGCGAATTCAGTGCGGTCTTGTGAAGCTGGGCGCTTTACCCCTACATCGCCTAGGACGACACCTGAAAAGCTATCTGTGAAGTAGATGCGTGACGCACCTGGAAGGAAGCGCACGACGGAGAGTTCTTTATTCACGGCGTCTCCGAGTTCAGCTTTCGTGTCTTCGACGTGCTGGTCGTAGTCAGCCAACGCTTGGTTCCCTTCCTCTTCAAGGTTGAGTGCGTTCGCATAAAGGGCGAAGTTTTCTTGCCAGTCGCCCTTGAGCGTCTCTGACATGACCGTCGGTGCGATCGCGTTCAACTTGTCATAGATGTTTTCTTGACGAAGTTTCGTTCCGATGATGAGATCTGGCTTGAGTTTCGCGATGGCTTCCAAGTTGACTTCACTCTCTGTCCCGACTTCCGTCACATCTGTCATCTCAGACTCGATGTGCGGGTACCACGGATCGCCGTTCCATGATTTGACGGCACCGACCGGTTTGACGCCGAGGGCGAGAAGGGCTTCTGTCCCTTCGTTCGTCAAGACGACGACGCGTTCCGGGTTTTCAGGGACGTCCGCTGTCCCCATCGCGTGTTCGATGGAGCGAGTTGCTGCTTCTTCATTTGATTTTGTCTCGTTATCTGAATCGTCTGACCCGCCGCAAGCAGCGAGGACGACAGTAAGGCAAAGCGTAAGTAACGCGAGCATCCATTTTTTCATGACCATTCTCCTCTATGTAGGTGATTTTCCTTCCTGACTATAAGTGATAATGATTCTCACTGTCAACCCCTTTTTCTAGGACGCAATGTTTGCTATGGTAGGAAAGGAAAGAAGTGAGGACATGAAAAAACCTTGGATCAAATTACTTCTCTTGATCATTTGTTTGCCTATATTGAGTTATATCAGCTTGCGCGTCGGTGTCATCACGGTCAGTCACGAAGACGTACTCACGTTCCGGGCGGACGGTTCATCTCAAGCGATGATTGCTTTAGCCGACAATCGCATCCCACGGACGATCGTCGCGCTACTCGTCGGTAGCGTGCTCGGTCTCGCCGGTCTCATCTTTCAGCTCGTGACACGTAACCCGCTCGCATCCCCTGATATTTTGGCGGTGAATGCAGGTGCGAGTCTGGCTATCGTGCTCGTGACGCTTTTTGGATTCAGCAGTATCGCCTCGTTCACAATCGCCTCGCTCATCGGTGCA
This sequence comes from Exiguobacterium marinum DSM 16307, assembly GCF_000620845.1. Classification (GTDB taxonomy): domain Bacteria; phylum Bacillota; class Bacilli; order Exiguobacteriales; family Exiguobacteriaceae; genus Exiguobacterium; species Exiguobacterium marinum. The sequence continues at coordinate 109,682 of NZ_KK211189.1, read as the reverse complement.
TTTATCGCCGGAGTGATTGTCTATCTGCTCAGTGCGAACGGGGGGAACGTCATGTATATGACGCTTGCCGGGGCGTCGCTTGCCGCCCTCTTCAGCTCGTTCACCCAGTCAATCATCGCGTATGAGGAAGGGGCGCTCGATGAAGTGCTGTTCTGGTTGACCGGATCGGTCGCCGGACGGTCGCTTACGCTCGTCGAGGCGTTATTGCCATGGATGGTGGGGTCGGTCGTAATCGTCCTCTTGCTCAGTAAAGAGTTAGAGACGTTATCGCTCGGAGACCAGGTTGCGCGTTCACTCGGACAAAACGTCGGTGTCATCAAATTTGTCGCGGTGACACTCGCCGTCGTGCTCTCCGCATTCGGGGTGGCGCTCGCCGGACCGATTGCATTCGCCGGTCTACTTGCCCCTCATTTGGCGAAGTATCTATTTGGGACGGCCTTTTTCGCCCGTCTCGCCGGAAGTGCCCTCATCGGTAGCGTCTTGTTGCTTGCGGCGGATATTTTGGGACGCGTCATCTTGTTCCCACGTGAAGTGACCGTTGGCGTCGTACTCGCCGTCATCGGTGGGGCATTCTTCATCTATCTCGTCAGTGTCAGACAAGGAGTCTTCAAATCATGAAAACATATCGCTTTCGAAAAGGTCCCGTCTCGTTCACGCTCCGAAAGCGTGAAATCGAGTTGGCGCTTCTACTTGTCGTCGGATTACTCCTGTCGATTTATTTCGGGCTCGCCATTGGGGATACGTTCCTTAGCCCTGCTTCACTCGCTGCCCTGTTCATCGGGGGAGGGGACGCGTTCGAGCAACTCGTCGTCTTCGAGTTCCGGATGCCACGTGTGTTGATGGCAATCACCGCCGGCGCGAGTCTCGCCGTCAGCGGTCACTTGTTACAGCTGACGATTAAAAATGAGTTGGCTTCCCCCGAGATTTTCGGGATTGTTGGTGGGGCAGGGGTTGCGACGGCCACGTTTTTCACCGTTTTTACGGATGAGCGAACGAACCAGCTATCGGTCCCGCTCGCTTACATCCCGATTGCCTCCTTTCTCGGGGCAATCGTTGTCGGGATGTTCCTCTTTTATTTATTGAAACGTGGGGTCCCACCGGTCCGGCTCGCGCTCGTCGGGATTGGGATCAGCATCTTCTCACAAGGCATCGTTCAGTTCATGATGCTCGCCTCGAACGTCTACCGGAAGAACGATATCCAGCAATGGCTCACCGGTACCGTCTATGCCGCGACGTGGAATCAATTGAAAATCATGGTTCCGTTCGTACTTCTCTTTTTGTTGGCAGCCTTCTTGATTGAACGTCACGTGCGACCGCTCCATATCAGTGAAGCGACGGCGACGAGCATCGGTGTACCGGTACGAGGGATCCAGCGTGGGACGTTGTTGCTTTCCTGTTTACTCGCCGGTATTGGTGTCGCCTTTGTCGGCGCGATTGGATTTGTTGGGTTGATGGCACCTCATATCGCCCGACAAGGGTTGAAGCTCCCTTATATTTGGGCGACGCTTCTCGTTGGGGCGACGATTGTCGTGTTGGCTGATGTGCTCGCTCGGACGATTTTTTATCCGTATGAATTACGGACCGGGGTGATGACGGCCGTCATCGGAGCACCGTATTTCTTCTATTTACTTCGACGGATGATGAAAGGAAGCATGAGATGAACACATTTGATTTGAACGAAGTAACCATCGGATATGAACAGAAGACGGTGCTCGATCAATTATCGTTCTCCATTCCTCATGGGAAGATCACTGTCCTTCTCGGGGCGAACGGTTGCGGGAAGTCGACGCTCCTCTCGACGCTCGCGAGACAGAGAGATGCACTAGGCGGAGACATCGCATTTCGGGACAAACCGCTCGATTCGTATCGGGCGAAAGAGGCGGCGCGACTCATGGCATTCATGCCGCAAGTGAACGTGGCACCGGATGGATTGACCGTCGAACAACTCGTTCGCTTCGGTCGTTATCCGTACCAGACGTTCTTCAAACGATATTCGGAGGACGATGAACGGGCCGTCGAACGGGCACTCGCCTTTACCGATACGGTGTCGCTCCGTGACACGCTCGTCAGCAACCTTTCCGGTGGACAAAAACAACGGGTATGGATCGCGTTGGCGCTCGCCCAAGAGTCGGAGACGATTTTGCTCGACGAGCCGACGACATATTTGGATATGTCGCACCAAATCGAGATTTTGGACTTAATGTATCGGTTGAACCGGTTAGAAGGGAAGACGATCATCATGGTGCTCCACGACCTGCACCTTGCCTGTCGCTATGCCGATCATGTCATCGCATTAGCTGGCGGTAACGTGTACCGCGAAGGGAGTCCGAACGATGTCGTCGATGAGACGTTCATGAAAGACGTATTCGGTCTCAAAGTCATAGTGACGGAGGACCCGCTATACGGGACACCGCTCTGTGTACCGTATTCACACTACGAGTTGAATGAAAAGCGACCGACCTGAACCTAGTCTACGGACTAGGTTTTTTTACGGAAAAGCAGGGAAAAAGAGTAGGGTAAGTGCGCGTCATGTTTTCTACCTAAAAGGAGGAATTTTTCATGGCTAAAAAGGAAAAACAACCGTATCACATCGTCACGTTCACGTTCCCAGAAGAGGCAATCTCGTATCAGGCGTTCAGTAAGCTGAAAAAGTACCATTCGGATGGGCTCGTCGGTTTTGAACAATTGGTCGTCATCAAGCGTGAAGAGAACGGGGCGTTCTCGTTTGAGGATGCGGCGCAGCTCGCACCGGTCAACAAGTCGACGAAAGGTGCACTCATCGGGATGGCGGTTGGAATTCTCGGAGGTCCGTTCGGGATCTTGTTCGGGACACTCACAGGTGGTCTCATCGGCGGCACGAAAGACGTGAAGCACATGCAAGGGATCCAAGATACGTTCAAACGGACAGTCGGAAACATCGAACCGGGTCAGACGGGCGTCATGGCCATCGGGGATGAATTCGATCCATCGATTTTAGATGGGCTCGCAGAAGAGTTCGGAGGGACAGTCACTCGGACAGACGAGGAGCTGTGAGTCATGAAACTCGGGATCTTAGGTGCCGGAAAAGTCGGGCGCACACTCGGGGAGCAGTTCGAACGAGCAGGCTATGAGGTGCTGTACGGAACACGGACGGAACGGGAGGGCACATTGACCTTACAAGAAGTCGCCTCAGCGAGCGATGTGCTTCTGCTATGTACACCGTTCGCGGCAGCGGTCGACCTGTTACCGACACTCGACGGACTGGATGGGAAAGTATTGATTGATGTGACGAATCCAATTGCCATCGAGTTTAACGAAGTCGAGCGCCCAGACGGAGTGTCAGGTGCGGAGTATTTGCAGCGACTCATTCCTGATACGAAAGTGGTGAAGGCGTTCAATCAGACGGGGGTCGAGAATTTAGGCGATCCGAATGGGTCCGTCATGTTCGTCGCAGGTGAAGATGAGGAAGCAGTGCGGCTTGTCGTCGAGCTATCGAACAAGATCGGCTTCGATACGCATCCGCTCCATAGTCTGAAGCTGGCTCGTGAGTTGGAAGGGTTGGCGTGGCTCTGGATTCATAATGCGGTGAAAGAGCGAAAATCACGGGACTTCGCCTTCTACTTAACAGAACGTTGAAAGACGATCGGGGCGAGAGGCCTCGATCGTCTTTTTTGATTAGAATCCAGCTTGACGTTCTTCACGTGCTTCGAGTCTTGCAATGGTTTCCCGTTCGATGGCTTCAACTTCTCGTTGTTGCCAACCTGGAATCAGGAAGGCGTCGACAAGAACCCAGATGCCAGAGATTAGAAAACCAAAGATTCCAATAAAAATAAAAGTTAAAACAAATGATGCAACGATTAAAAGAATCATCGCTACAGCAGAACCGGTCTTCTTGAAGTAAAAACGGTGTCCGCCGAATCCGCCAAGGAAGAACCAAAGCAAATACGCCACGAGAAGGTTTGGTTTTCGCTTTTCGACTTCGCTGTTTACATACAGCAACTCTTCTGTTGTCAGATTTGAAGTAGAATAACTCATCATGATTTCCTACTTTCTTAATTTGTAATTGTTATAATGAATGCAGGTTTCATTGTATCGGAAAATAAAGTGATTCCCACGAATTACTAAAAGATATTTATAACAAAGAGGAGAATTTAGATGGTATTAGCGATTTTGACGTTCATCGTCGCCTTCGTACACGTCGTTGGTGGGGCGATTGCCCTTTATCAATATCCGCAATATAAACGTATGGCCATCAGTGCCATCGTACTCGGATTCGTCTACGGTGGGTTGACCGTAGCTGTGATTGGATTATGACGAACAGACCACTGCGTTCGCGTCTTCAAATGAAGAGTGGCTATCAGTTAGGGACATACTTATTTTTAGGGCTCATCATCTTTGATTTACTCTTAGGTGACGTTCCAAGAATCTCTTTTGCGATGTATGCCTTGTTCTTTTACTTTTGGCAACGTGAACGTGTCGAGAAAGAAGAGAAGGGATTAGCCGAAAAGATGAAGCAGCAGTCAAATGAGTGGACAATCACACTCGTCATCTTACTTTGTTTAGTAGGCTATGCCGTCTCGCTTGGTCTACAATATCCTTCTGTTTCGTTGCTCGAGCTGAGCATTTACGGCTTCTCGACAATCTTTTGTATCCGGGCGTTGACCTTGATTTATGCGATGCACCAACAACAGTTCGACTAAAAACCATCCCTTCTCATGAGAAAGGATGGCCATCGTTAAGACGCCGCTCGTCGTAGGACGAGCTTTTCTTTTACATAGATGCCGCTATAGACGAGGAAGCAGCCGAAGCTGACCAACAGTCCGATATAGACGCTCATCATGAACGGGGTGAGAAGTGACCCGATTAAAATCGTCGAGCGTGATAAGAAGTCGGCACCGGCGAACGACGTCCCGGCAAACGCCGAGTACGCACCACGTCGGTCTTCTGGCATCATGTTCGCCTTCTCCGTATTCAATACGGGCGAGTACAATAATTCGCCGAACGTCGCGATGAGCATGAAACCGAGAAGGAGCATCATCGAATTCGCACTCGTGATGACGGCGTACCCGATCGTGTATAATGCGAGCCCACTGAGAAGCGTGTGTTTATTTGAGAAGCGGGAGGCAAGACGTTGAATGAAGAACGTCAACGCAACGACGATAAGCGTATTTTCGATTTGAATGAGGCTCATCATCCGCACCCCGTTGATCGTCCATGATTCGATCGAGAGCGGTTCGAATGAATCAGCGAGTCGGACCGCGACATAACTACCCATCGAGAACTCGGCGGCGAGGATACACATCGAGCCGAAGACGACTTTGACGAACGGACGGTCACGCCAGGCGATTTGATAACTTTGGAACACGTCGACGAAGACGAGACGAAGCTTTTGGGACGTCCATGTGCGTTTGGTGTCTTCGAGGAAGATGGCGTACGCGATCGGCAACATGCTCGACGTGAACGTCAAAATCCAAAATAGTAACAGTTGGTTGCTGACATAGAGCCAGCCCCCGAGCGCCGTCCCGATCGTGATGGATAAGTTGATCAACCAGTAATCGAGCGCATAAACGGCTTTTCGGTTCTCAGGCGTTGTCGCGTCGATGATGATGGCACTCATCGCCGGACGTCCGAGGTTATTCGTGACCGTGAAGATTGTATAGGCAATCATAAAGACGATCATCTGGTCGAACTGAAGACTGAGCGTCATGACGAGAAACATTGAGGCCGTGAGGCTAGCCGTCAACACGAGGAGTCGTTTTCGTGAAAACTTATCAGCGAGGTATCCCCCGATTAACCCGATGACGTATCCGAGACAGACGAGCGAGACTAAGAAGACACCCGCGATCCATTCATTGAACGCTTTGACAAAGAGGAGTGCCATGAACGGCATGATGGCGAATGAGACCGAACGGTTGAAAAATGATGTCACGAGTCGAACTTTTATTGGTTTAGGTATATCTTTCCATTTCATCTTGTCACCTTCCATTCTGTACCTGTATGATAAACAAGACAACGGATTTGAAAAATGGACGACATGGGGAAATGATGTCCACTTTTAAGGGGGGATGTGACGTGGATGCGTATTTATTTCGATTGTGGAAAGAGTGTCGCGATGGGGCGTACACGATTTCTGATATGGCGGAAGCCATTCATTTAAGCTCGAAACAGACGAAGCGTCATTTGGCACGGTGGCAAGAGGAAGGGTGGCTCACGTATACGAGTGGCCGCGGACGGGGGAATTTGACGCGTCTCGAATGGCTACGACACGTCGAGCGTGATTTGGCAAAACAGCTACTCGAACGCATGGAGAAAGAGTCGGTCGAAGCGGTGACGAATCAGCTGGAGTGGGACTGGTCACCAGCACAGGCAGGTCGGTTCATGCGTCAGCTCGAGAAAAAGTTTGGTTACGTCCAAACGTCGAGCGATGCGCTCATCATCCCGCGTCATCGTCACTTTTTGACGACACATCCGCTCGAGGCGGCTGACATCCACAGTGCCCACCTCGTCCAGAACGTATTCAATCGTCTGTTCATGATTGACGCATCGGGAGAGGTCACCGGGGAGCTCGCGCATCACTATGAATGGCAGGGAAGTACGCTCGTCTTGTTTCTTCGGAAAGGGGTCCGTTTCCATGACGGGTCGCTCATGACGAGTAAAGATGTGACGAAGAGTCTGCGCATGCTCGTCCAGTCGGATGCGTATCGGTATATGTACCGGCACGTCCGGCATATCGCATCGAACGGTACGTATCGCGTCGATGTCACGCTCGACCGACGCCGGAATTCGTACATCCCGAAACTGTCGATGATTCATACGAGCATCGCCAAAGGAAGTGTCGGGACAGGACCGTTTCAATTGGACCAGCATGATCGGGAGAAGACGGTCCTCCTCGCCTTCGAGAATTATTTTGGCGTCCGAGCACTTTTGGATCGGGTCGAGTTCATCAAAGTACCGGACGGATACGACCCGACGTATCGCATCTCATCAAGAGACTCCAAAGAAACCGGACAAATCTCGACACCGTCCGGGTTCGGGCTTGTCATCTTGAACAGTCATCCGAATAGTGTGTTCGCCAATGAAGAGGCGCGACATTATATCCATCGGTTGATTGCGGAGATTCGACCGGAGATTGGGACGTTGCATGAGCGGAGAACGCCGAACGATCGAGGTTTTCTCGGTTCTATGAGCGAGACGTATCGCATTCCAAAAGGAATACCCGTCACGTTCGACCGACCGATTCGAATCAAACAGACGGACTTCACGAACGATACGACCGATTGGATTGCCGAGATGTTGACGCGGCACGGCATTGCTTATGAGTTCGTGCCCATCAGCTTCAAAGATTCGATCCATGACAAAACGTATTATGAATACGTCGATTTGGTCGTTCACGGAGAAGTGTTCGAGCGGAACATCACACTCGGGTTTGAACAGTTCATGACGAACGAGTACTCGCCTCCGCATAAAGTGTTCCCTTATATAGAGGGGATGGCGGAGCGGGTCGGGCAATATGATGACCTGCCGTTTGAGGACTGGTTGCCGCTGCACCGAGAGATCGAACGTGAGTTGAAAGAGAAGTCGTACTTCATTCCGCTCTATAACGAGGAGCGGACGATTCCGTTCCCGGTCGAGCTGAAGGACGTCTGTGTCGATTTGTTTGGCTATTTTGATTTTGCGAAACTATGGATTCCATCATAAGGAGGGATATGATGCGTAAGAAATCACTGATCGGATTTATGGTCTTTTTTGTAGGACTGTTTTTGTTCGCGCTATGGGATGGCGAGTTCGTCGCACTGTCAATAACGGGTCTAGGGTTTGCGATTTATGGTTATCGTCATGAAGAGATTGAAAAGCTTGAGGAAAAGATGACTAAGAGAATCATGAAGCAAGTTGATGCGACACTCATGAACATCACGATTTACGGTTTGCTGGTCATTGGCGTGGTCATCAATTTCTTCTTGGATGAACCGCAAATCCTACTTATTGATGCCATTTATGTATTATTAGGTGTGGTGTTCGGTCTGCGTGGACTGCTCATTCGAAGTGTTTATCAAGAAGTAATTCAAGAGCAATCGAAAGTTACAACTATAAGAAAAACCCCGAGCTCGTAAAACTCGGGGTTTCATTATGCGGATTTGTCCGTGCCTTCTTTTTTGACTTTTCGAGCGAGTGCCAAGATTTGATACACTTTGAAAAAGTCATAAGCGGCGACGGCGATGATAAAGTACGTCCAGAAGCTGAAGCCGTACTCTTGTACCGAGAAGTACGCGAGGACGGTGAACAACACACCGAACGAGAGACTGAAGAGCATCATCACTTTTAGTTGTCGCGGCATAACTGCCACCTCATTTCTACATTAAAAATAGTACGAGCATCACGAGCGCGTTGTTGAACGCGTGGATGGCGATTGGAACGATCAATCGTCTTGTCTTCGCATACGCATATGAGAACGCGAAACTCATCGCGATATAGACGAGGAATCGATTATCTTGGTGGATGAGCGCGAATAGGATCGAACTGACCCCAAAGGCGATCCAGAACCCGAAGCGTGCATTCAAGTTCCCGAACAAAATGTGACGGAAGAGAATCTCTTCGATGATTGGTCCGAGCAAAATAACCGGCAAAATCAGGAGTGGAATGACTTCCACCATCTCGGCAATGTTTTGCGTGTTCATCGATTCGACGAGGTCACCAGAGATGGCCGTCTCAATCAAGTTCGCCACGATGACGAGCCCGTATTGCATCAAAATCCCGAGCCCGATCCATTTGACCGTGTCGTTCAAGTTCGATTGGATGCCTTGCGCTTTGTATTGCTTCAAATCCGGCCAGATGAGCAGGATTGACAGAACAATCGTCACACCGAATCCGATGGCGAGCCAGAGCCCGACGAACGTTTCCGTTAACCATTCCGGTCGTACTTCAGTGAGGACGAGCGGGAATAGTTGAACGAACGCATATAGTAAAATCGGGGTGAGGTGCCGGAGACGAATGTTAGGCGCCATCGAAAAACGGGTATTTATCGATTGGTTTGAGTTTAGTGTAGCCAATTCAACACGTCCTTAATCATAAGAATGAACCTACCTTTTTCTCATTGTAACAAATAAGTTCTCTTGACCGCGAGTAAGAGCATTTTTTAATGTATCGTACTTGATTTTTTAATCGTCGCATACTACACTTATCAATGTTAGCACTCCTTTTAACTGAGTGCTAAAACCTTACGATACACATTACATCATTCATATTCGGAGGAGGGTTTTTACATGTTAAAACCACTAGGCGATCGTGTCATCATCGAAGTCGTGGAGAAAGAAGAAAAGACGATCGGGGGCATCGTGCTTCCTGATACGGCGAAAGAAAAGCCGCAACAAGGGAAAGTCGTCGCAGTCGGTACAGGCCGCGTGACGGACGAAGGCAAGCGCATCGATCTCGACGTGAAAGAAAATGATTTGGTCATCTACTCGAAGTACGCAGGTACCGAAGTGAAGCATGATGGAAAAGAGTACTTAATCGTTCGCGAGAGCGACATTCTCGCAATCGTAGGCTAAGCACCATTATTCAAAAACTTTTTTAGGGGGAAATGAACGATGGCAAAAGATATCAAATTCTCAGAAGATGCACGTCACGCGATGCTTCGCGGCGTCGACGCACTCGCTGACGCAGTCAAAGTAACAATCGGACCAAAAGGACGTAACGTCGTCCTCGAGAAGAAATTCGGTTCACCACTCATCACGAACGATGGCGTGACAATCGCGAAAGAAATCGAACTCGAAGACCGCTTCGAAAACATGGGCGCAAAACTTGTTGCTGAAGTCGCGTCGAAGACGAACGAAGTCGCAGGGGACGGTACGACAACAGCGACAGTCCTCGCACAAGCGATGATCCGTGAAGGGCTCAAGAACGTCACAGCGGGCGCGAACCCGATGATCCTTCGTAAAGGGATTGACAAAGCGGTTCGTCGTGCACTCGAAGAATTGAAATTGATTTCAAAACCAATCGAGTCGAAAGAAGCGATCGCACAAGTTGCAGCCATCTCGGCAGCTGACGAAGAAGTCGGCGAATTGATCGCAGAAGCGATGGAACGCGTCGGTAACGACGGTGTCATCACAATCGAAGAATCACGTGGCTTCACGACAGAACTCGACGTCGTCGAAGGGATGCAGTTCGATCGTGGATACTTGTCACCTTATATGATCTCAGACTCTGACAAGATGGAAGCGTCACTCGACAACCCGTACATCTTGATCACAGACAAGAAGATCTCGAACATTCAAGAAATCATCCCAGTGCTCGAGCAAGTCGTGCAACAAGGGAAGCCGATCTTGATCGTCGCAGAAGATATCGAAGGAGATGCACTCGCGACACTCGTCTTGAACAAACTCCGTGGTACGTTCAATGCGGTAGCCGTCAAAGCACCAGGATTCGGTGATCGTCGTAAAGCGATGCTCGAAGACCTCGCGACACTCACAGGTGGTCAAGTCATCACAGAAGACCTCGGTCTCGACCTCAAATCGGCATCACTCGACATGCTCGGTCGCGCATCGAAAGTCGTCGTCACAAAAGACACAACGACTATCGTTGAAGGTGCAGGAAACGAAGAAACGATCAAAGCACGCGTTCAAACGATCCGTAACCAAATCGAAGAGACAACGTCTGACTTCGACCGTGAAAAACTCCAAGAGCGTCTCGCGAAACTCGCAGGTGGCGTAGCCGTCGTTAAAGTCGGTGCAGCGACAGAGACAGAGCTCAAAGAGCGTAAACTCCGCATCGAAGACGCTCTCAACGCGACACGTGCGGCAGTCGAAGAAGGAATCGTCGCAGGTGGTGGTACAGCGTTCATCAACGTGATCCCAGCTGTTCGTGCATTGCTTGCAGAAGTGACAGCGGATGAAGCGACAGGTGTCAAACTCGTCCTTCGTGCGCTTGAGTCACCGGTCCGTCAAATCGCGGAAAACGCGGGTGAAGAAGGTTCGGTCATCGTCGAGAAACTCAAGAACGAGTCGGTCGGTGTCGGCTACAATGCGGCAACTGGCGAATACGTCGACATGATCGCACACGGTATCGTCGACCCGGCGAAAGTGACGCGTTCGGCACTTCAAAACGCAGCATCTGTCTCAGCGATGTTCCTCACAACGGAGGCGGTCATCGCAGACAAGCCAGAAAAAGACGCTCCTGCAATGCCTGACATGGGCGGCATGGGTGGAATGGGCGGAATGGGCGGAATGATGTAATACAAATGATTTTTTAAGAGAAGCCTTAAGCAGGCTTCTCTTTTTTTGGTTATTTCTTTGAGATGAAATGGTTTTTAATGTTAATTTCTCCATGATATAATTAATACACTAGGTTCAATCGACTTTAATTTATTTTCCTACAATTTATATAAACTATATTTTTAATCTTTACTTAACAGAAAGTTAGGGGGGGACTAAATGGAGGAAGCCGAAAAGGATAATTTGTTTAGGGATATACAGTCATATTTTGGCGCTGATACAGTTTTGGTAATTGGATCAGGATTGTCATGTGCAGAAGGTTTACCTGGCATGTGGAAACTAGCAGAAAAGTTAGTTGAAAAAGTACCTGAACAACTGAATGATCAAAATAATAAACAATGGCTTAAAATTAAGGAAGATTTAACCCACCAAGATGGTAGTGTCAAGGAACATGCCAATTTAGAAGCAACATTATTAAAATATCCGCCTGATTTAGAAGTAGAGACGATAATTAGAAAAGTGACTGCAGATTACATAAAAAGAGAAGAACAAAAAGTAATTGAAAAAGTGATTAAAGGTGAACAGGAATTACGTTTTTCTACACTAATAAAAAAATTTAATATTACAGATGCAGGATTAAAAATAGTATGCACAAATTACGATAGATTACTTGAAATTGCTTGCGAAGTAGAAAATATCCCCATTGACAATTTATTTTATGGAAAATATATTGCACGTTTAGATTCTAAAAAAAGCAGAATGAGTTTTTGCGAAAAAATTGATAATACAAGAAAACCTCCTAAAATGATTTTTAACAAAAAGGTTTCCATTTATAAGCCGCATGGTTGTTTAAATTGGTATCTTTACAAAGGAAACCCAATAAACTCAACCTTTGATCTTGAATTAGAACGGCTAATTATAACACCCGGAGTAAACAAATTTAGAAATGGCTATGAAACACCTTTTGATACCCATAGAGACAAAGCCAATAATGTTATTGATAGAGCTTCGAAATTTTTAATAGTAGGATATGGCTTTAATGACGAACATTTAGAGACACACTTAAAACAGAGAATACGCGAAGGAACTCCAACACTAATTCTTACAAAGTTTTTAAGTGAAAGCAGTCAATCCCTTATCAAGGATAAAGAGAATGTGATTGCATGTTATCACTATCAGGAGTCCGATTCTAAGATTGGAACTGAGATTATATATAAAAACAATATCTATAGAATACACGATCTAGACTTATGGGATATCAAAACTATGACAGAGGTGGTATTTTAAATGGTAACTAAAGTATTTAATTTTACAGATGATGTATTGATAGGGAAAGTGATGAGTGTGGATACATCTAATGTAATTATAAGTGTTGATAATTCTCAAATTATGAGCAGGTTGAGCATAGGGCACATAATTGCAGTAAGAGGTAATTATGAACATGAATTGTTAATATGTTTAGTTGAAAAAGTCACACGTTCACAACTAGATATAATGACTACAGAAGACGAAGACGAAGATGAGGATGTAGAACTTAATACAAACGATTTAATTAAAGCAAGTTTAATTGGAACATTTAAAAGTGTGGATGGGACTAAGCGAAATATTTTTAAAAGAGGTGTCGATCTCTTTCCAAGCATAGACAGTGAATGTTTTTTAGTTAATGGAGATAATTTACAAAGATTTATGAATAATTTAGGTGATAAGGTTAAAGATAATCAAAAACTAAAAATTGGACATTTTGCAAATGATACTAATTCAGAGGCTATTTTAGATGGGGATAAACTTTTCCAAAGGCATGTCAGCGTTTTAGGTAGTACGGGTTCTGGTAAAAGCTGGTGCGTGGCTACTATTCTTGAAAAGCTAGCGAATTGAAATATCCAAACATAATTGTTTTTGACATGCATGGAGAATATTCTTCACTTACAAAAGGAGAGAATAGAATTGCAGAAGGCTACAAAATTGCAGGTGCGGGAGATTTAGATATTGCTGAAAATCAACTGATATATTTGCCTTTTTGGTTACTCAATAGAGAAGAAATTCTTTCCACTGTACTAGATAGAAGTGACAACAATGCTCCAAACCAATCTTCTAGATTTACATCGCATTTAAAAGACTTGAAATTGGCTAGTATACTTAAGCAAAATGACGAAGAGGTAATGAAGTCCTTTACAGTAGATTCTCCTATTCCATACTCGATAAATGAGCTGATTGATCTTCTCCGTCAAGATGATATTCAAATGAAACCGGGGGCTAGTAAACCGGTTAAAGGTGATTGGAATGGTAAACTTACGCGATTCATATCACGTTTAGAAACTAAGGTAGAGGATAAAAGATATTCATTTTTATACAATCCTAAAGAAGAGTGTAATGAGTATGGTTGGTTGAACACTTTTATTGCAAAAATGCTGTCAATTAATTCAAGTGGCAAGGGTATAAAAATTATCGATTTTTCTGAAGTGCCTTCTGATATATTACCTGTAGTGACAGGCACGCTTGCTAGAATATTTTATGATGTACAGTTTTGGATGGACAGCACTGAAAGAACTCCGTTTACATTACTGTGCGATGAAGCCCATCTATACCTACCTGTAAAAGATAATGCTGACTCAGTTCAAAAACAAGCACTATTTAATTTTGAAAGAATAGCAAAGGAAGGACGCAAATACGGTGTTTCTCTTTTTGTCGTAAGTCAAAGACCATCTGACGTCAGCAAAACAATTTTGAGTCAATGTAATAACTTCATTATTTTACGCCTTACAAATGAACGTGATCAAGGTGTCATAAAAAATTTAATTCCAGACTCTTTAAAAGGAGTAACAGATTGCTTACCAATTTTAGATGTAGGTGAGGCATTAGTCCTAGGAGACTCAATTTTATTGCCTAACCGAATTAAATTAGCCGAACCTATTTTAAAACCGAATAGCAATACTATCGATTTTTGGAAAGCTTGGAATAAGCTAGAGCCTCAAGCCGAAGAATTAAATAAAGCGATTAGAAACATGAGAGCGCAGTCACGAGTAGATGTGTGAACAGAAAACACTAATTGTGTTTATCAGCTATTCAAATGAGACTCTGAATCAAACAACTTAAAGACAACAGGATATTTTTCACTGAGCCTTCCATTGTGAAGGCTTTTTTACTCCCAAATCAAGAGGCGAGTCGTTTTGGAAGGGACACTCTTGGAAATCAAAAACGTCTAAAAATTTAAATAAATAAGGCTGCTACGAGAATGGCTACATCAAAGTGGGGACTAACAGTCTTATTTTGAGGTCATTCTCAGTGAGAAAAGAATGCTGAATGAAATTTGGTTCAGATTCTTCGTCTCGATGAGAGCGAAGTAACTGGACCGACTGTAATGAAGATGAAGACTTTATAGCCTAATAAAAACAACTGAAGATAAACCAGGTGTCGTCTTTCAAGTCAAGATGACACCTGGTTTCAATCAATCCGTCTGTTTCCGGTTATACATCATTATACTTCCAACGAACACAACGAGCACCTAGGCCAACAGAATAACGAGCTCCACCCATGTAGAGGCGAGTCCAGCTCCCGCCTCGATTTGATGAGCAAGGTCGATTAAGACGATGTTCGGCAAGTACTCGAGCAAACCGATGATGGCGAACCGTTCCTCGTACACCGACCACATTGGAGAAAACGAGAAGAAGAAAAACGCCGGCATGACGATGAGCGAAGCTTCCATGACCGTCTTCGTCATCAATCCGAGAATCGTCCCAATCCCGATATAAAAGAACGTCGAGACGATTAAAGCGAGTGAGACAACAAACAGGTTCGCCGGACTGTATCCCATGATGAAGGCGCACGCTGCAATCAAAACGAGTGTCGTTACGAACGTGAGTGCACTCTTCCCGAACAAGATGTCAAGCGTGCTCGCCGACGACAACATCAACCCACGGAGCATGTTCTTCTCTTTCTCTTCGGCAATCAAGGCACACTAAATGAACGTCGCCACGAGACTGAACGTGATATTGATAACGAAGTACGTCACGTCGATGCCTCCTCCGCTGAGCTGTAAATAGAAGACGGCGAAGAACAGCGGCATAATCAACGTCGAGGAGACGAATACGTTACGCGACAAGTCTTTATAGTCTTTCTGAAAAATTGCGAATGCCCGCTTTGAAAATGTCATGATAATTTTTCTCCCGTCTTTTCTTTGCTTCAATTCAGCCGCTTCCGCCCTTATAACACTCCACATAAATCTTCCTAGAGAATCTCTATCTCATAAGTAAACTTCTCATTTGAACCCTATTCGTTATTTTATCTACCTAATATTAGGAAATCCGTTATAGTGGATGCAAGAATTGAACAACGGGGAAGGATGAGCTAAAGATGAACCAATGTTATTTAACAGAATGGCGAGCGTTAACGACAGCAACGGAAGTGACACTCCATCTCTATACCGTACCGCTCAAAGATCCATCATCACGAAATACGCAGGGTGGGAAGTTGATTTTTCACTTGAATAAATTGAACAATTTTCAACCGATGGTGTTTTTCGATCAATACATTGCTTCATTTGAGGAAATCAAACAATGGGGAGACGAGACGTTTCTTCAATATGAAGCGCGTCCGATCAGTCCATCACGGAATGTCGAGCGAACATTACTTGAACGTCTGTTGAAAAAACAGTTGGAGCGATTGGCTCATCCGAGTTACATGATGAACCGTGGAAAGTTCCGCTCGAAACAGGCGCATCCAAAGTCTACAAGTGGGCTTCTCATTTATCCGGCATTAGATCTCAATGTGAATGTATCTGAGACGGCTGAAATTGTATTCGGATTCGATTTGACTCATCAATTTGAATACCGTGAAAACTTATTGCAGCAGATTAAGCGTGATCCGAAATCCGTATCTGCAGGGATGCGCGTCATCGATTCGACTCACCCGAAATCGTATGAGTACGAATTTGTAGAGGTCGCACCATACCGAGCGAATGAAGTGAGCCCGATTATGAAGTGTTCGATCATTGATTATTTCGCAAAGAAAGACCCGAAACGAGTCATAGCACCAGACGCTCTCGTCGTACACGTCAAAGATCGAAACAATCAGATCCTTATCTACTTACCTGAGCAACTGAAACAGAGTTGTTCCTTTGAGACGATTCCAGCTAGACATCTCGGTGCAGTCAGTCGCATCATCAAATTGTCACCTGACGCACGCATGTCGAAACTTATGCCGGAAGCGCTCGCGTTAATTGGTCGTCTCCCAATGCTTCAGTTTGAGCGACAAGATGTACGAGCAGCTCGTCTTGGTTACTCAATTCAAACGTTGCCTTCGCCACGTCTCCGATTCGGTAAAGGGAGGACCACGAGTTATGCAAAAACTGGCTTAAAGCAAAGTGGTGTATATGAAACAGGAGAGGCGACCGTCAGTTTCTTTGTCGACCCGAAATTACGAGATCATCAAAAACTGCAAGTCCTAGAGTTTATCAATAAACTAAAAACTACCTCTGAGCGCTTTGGGGTGACCCTCAATGTCTCGCATAAACCAAAAGGATTGAGCCAGAAACTACCTTCTGATTTGTTGCAGACAGAAGATGTTCTATACCAACTGAAGAGTATCCCTCAACACTTTGAGGGTGTCGTCGTTGTCATTGCCGAGGAAGCATCGCTCCAACATTCATATCAAGCCATCAAAAGGCAATTTGGCGGGAAACAGGATGTGGTGACGCAATGCGTCGAGTTACATGACCGTGTATTGAATTCTGAGGACACGCTATACAACATTCTACTGGGTATTTACGTGAAGGCAGGTCTACAACCTTGGATTCTTGGTGAGCCACTCCATTCGGATTGTTTTGTCGGATTAGACGTAAGTCATGAGAATGGTAAACATGCAGCAGGCATCATTCAAATCATTGGGAAAGACGGGGCGATGATCAAGCAGAAAGCACTCTCGACAAGTGAAGCGGGGGAGAAAATCAGTTCTGAGACGATGCGGGAAATTGTCTATGATACATTACATGCATTTGAAGAACAGTACGGACATGCGCCGAAGCATATCACGTTCCATCGAGATGGATTTGGGCGTGAAGATTTGACTCTTATTGATTCAATTCTATCTCCGCGTGAGATTCAATTCGACTATGTGGAAATTTTGAAAAATGTGAATCGACGGATGGCGATTCATGAAAAAGGGTGGAAAACTTCACAGGGACTCAGCTATACAAAAGAGCGCATGGGTTATCTCCTCTCGACGAATCCTCATGTGCGTGTCGGAATGGCTAAGCCTCTCAAAGTGGTTCAACAGACGAGCACATTGCCGTTTGAAGCTATTTTGACGGACGTCTATCGCTTATCGTTTATGCACGTCCACTCGCTATTGAAAACAAGACTGCCAATCACAACGCATTATGCAGATTTAAGTTCGACGTTCCATAATCGCGGCTTACTCAATGCAAATACAGAACATGAAGAGGCATTGCCGTTTGTATAACATGTAAAATTGAAAGGTATCATACCGTTTTTTTCAGTATCGCCTCTTGTCGAATATTGGGACCGATGCGTACCGTAACTTTGAATTGAGATCATACTAGGAGGTAGAGTGATGAGTGAAAAAGGAGAAATTGTTCAATCTGCAAAACAGCTTATGGGAGATGAACAGGATATGAATGACATCCCTTTCAAACAATATGAAATGATGTTAAAGCATACCCCAGACGTCATAAATGCCGTTAGCAACATGGGGGGAGTCGGTTCAAAATCGCAAGATAAAGTGTACGGTACAATTGATAAAGCGATTGAGGTCTTTGCTGAGCAACTTAAAGAAGACAACCTATCGGATGAAAATAGAGACAAACTCAATGATCGTATTGAACGCATGGTAGATAAGTCATTTCAAAAAGATTCGGAGTTCAAGAAATGGATGGGAGCATCGATTGTAGCAGGAGTCAGTGGTGCCGCATTAGCATTAGCAAAGAATCCAGAAGTGAGAAAAACACTTACTAATTTGCTGACGAAAAAAGACTGATTTTTGAAAGTCTGATTGGAGTACGAAGTATATAAGAAAAGCAGGAGCGACGAGTTAATTCGTCGCTCTTTTCAGTTTTATCAAGTAAAGCATATCCTAATTTGCACAATTGTTCATTTAATTGTACATTTGTGCAAAAGGGTGTGACTGAATGTCAGAAGAATTGAAAAGGCTTTATGAAGTAGCGCACTTGTATTACGAACAGAATCAAACACAACACGAGATTGCGGAGACGCTCGATGTCAATCGGGCAACCATCAGCCGCATGTTAAAACGCATTCGGGAATTAGGGATTGTGAAATTTCAAATCGATTATGATCGCTTTCAATCAATTGACGTGGCAGTCCAACTGAAAGAGCGGTTTGGTCTAAAACATGTCATCCTTGTACCCGAAAAATCAGAACAACGTGAAGAAACGTTACAGCGTATGGGGGAAGCGTGCGCAACATATGTCGAGTCGGTGGTGACCGACAACGATGTGATTGGATTTTCTTGGGGGACAGCACTCGCTTCCGTCGTGGAAGCACTCAAACCGAAAGAAGTGTATTCAAGTATCCAATGTGTGCCACTCATCGGTGGACCGGACGGAAAACTCGAAAGTCGTTTCCATGCGAACACGTTAGCGTATGACGCCTCACGAAAATGGCGTGGACGTTCGAAACTAATCGATGTTCCTGCAATTTTACCGGATGCCGCCATCAAACAAGCATTGACGCAATCAACACATGCTCAAGAAGTCGTGGAGCTGTGGGGGCGGATGAACATCGCCCTCTTTGGAATCGGTTCGGCCCAACTGAACCAGGAATCCAACTGGTTGGCTTTCTATGGCCAAACGTTTACCGAAGAAATGAACGACCTACAAATTGTGGGAGATATTTGTTCGAATTTTTATAATCAAAACGGGGAACTCATGACGACGTCCTTATCAGACAGGACGGTCCATATCGAGCATCAACAACTCGCAAAGGTCCCACTTAAAATCGGGGTAGCCTATGGAAGTGAGAAAGTAGATGCGATTCGAGTCGCCGCTGAGCATCAGTTACTTGATGTCATCGTGACAACCGATCGCACGGCCCAAAAACTGTTACAGGGAGAATGAACAAATGGATGTAAAAGAGAAGTGTGCGGAAGCCGCGCTCCCTTGGATTGAATCAGGGATGACAATCGGTCTTGGGGGTGGCAGTACGATTCAACACCTCATCAATAGGATTCATGCGAATCAACTGGACGTAACTATCGTGACACCTTCATTTGTGACACGACGCGCTTGTTTGGAAAAAGGAATTCGGGTTGTCGAGACAGGGGATGTCTCGATGATCGACCTTGCCTTTGACGGTTGTGACCAAGTCGATGCTCGACACCACGCCTTAAAAAGCGGAGGTGGGATTCATACAGAAGAAAAACTCATCGCGACGATGGCGAAGCGATATGTATTACTAGTAGATGACTCTAAATTTGTTGAACGATTGACGTTTGATCATCCAATTGTCTTAGAAGTTCTTCCACAAGCATTCACCTATGTGAGCGAGAAAGTCCGAGAACTCCCATGGGTAATATCTCTACAAGTTCGTCAAAGTTTGAACAGTGACGGGGCCTTGGTGACCGTGAACGGAAACCGATTACTCGATGTGGTCGTCCACCCGTCTGAAGATCCAATTGAGGTGAACCACCAGTTATCTCAAGTACGTGGCGTGGTTGATACGTCCTTGTTCACAGATGTCGTCACGCACGTCATTGTTGCATCGCATCACGATCATCGCGATACAGTCGTCTATTCAACAGAAACGGGGGAAGGGAAATGAAGCAATGGGGAATCATTGGACCAGGTACGATTGCGACAGAATTCGCTCAAGCACTCGCGCAATCAGATGGTATTGCCTACGGAGTGTGGGGACGAGATGTAGAAAAAGCCGAACAATTTGCGCAAAAATATAGTGTAAAAAAGGTCTATCAAACGTTAGATGAGATGTTATCTTCACCTGACATCGACATCGTCTATGTGGCGACGCCTCATCATCTTCACTATTCGATGATGGAACAAGCCATCGCACATGGAAAGCATGTCCTTTGCGAAAAAGCCATCACACTAAACAGTGAAGAGCTCGAGAACATTCAACGTCTGGCTGATGATCAAGGGGTAGTTGTGCTCGAAGCGATGACGATTTATCATATGCCGCTATTTGAAGAGTTGAGACGGCGTGTTCAGGCAGGTGCAATCGGACGAGTCAATATGATTCATGTGACGTTTGGCAGTTATAAAGAAGATGATCCGTCCAACCGTTTCTTCAATCCGGAATTGGCTGGGGGTGCGATGCTCGATATCGGGACGTACGCCTTATCGTTCGCTCGAAATTTCTTGGACGAAGAAGTAGTGGAAGTGTTGACGACGATGAAACCATATAAGACCGGGGTCGATGAACAATCAAGTACCATCCTTCGAACAGGCTCAAATCAAATGGTGAACATTACCCTTGCGATGCGTACAAAGTTACCGAAGCAAGGAGTAGTCGCTGGAGAAGACGGGTACATTACCGTCAATTCGTTTCCTCGTGCAACGGAGGCGACCATCACGTACACGAAAGATGGCTCGGTTGAGACCGTTCAGCTTGGGGAGACGGAGCAGGCATTACGCTATGAAATTGACGCGGTGCATCGTGTCATTTCTGGTGAAGCTGACGAGACGCGACTTTATTCACGGGATGTGATGACGTGGATGGATCGGATCCGTCAACAATGGAAGGGGACTCATCATGAACAGAGGAATTGATCACATCGGCATGACGGTGCCTTCTATTGAGGAGGCAACTACTTTTTTGAAGGACGCGTTCGACGCTGAGATTTGTTATGACGTGCAACGTCCAGAAGACGAACCGATGGAAGGGAAAGAGGCGGAGCAGCAACTGGACTTACCAGACGGACAACAAATCATCCATATGCGACTGCTTCAAATCAAATCAGGACCGTCTATCGAATTGTTTCAAGTCGCGCGAGTAAATGAAACCGAACCGACAGGAATCTCATCGTACGGTTTACATCATTTCGCGATTTATGTGGATGATATGCAAGAGGCAGCTCAGCGCTTTGAACGTGCGGGTGGACAGTTGTTGTCGAAACCCCACCCGTTAGCCGGCGTCGAAGATAACGGGAATAACCAAGGTGTATATGGGAAGGCACCATGGGGATCGCTCATCGAGCTGATTGCCTATCCGGATGGAATTGATTACCCTGCGTCGAGTGAACAGGAGCGTTGGACACCGGCGGAACATAAATGAGTGTATACGAAAAGAATCGCCCGTTCTCAGGCGATTCTTTTTTCAGTCCGTCTGTTTTCGGTTATACATCACAACGCTACCGGCGAATGCGGCAAGCGCCCACGCAGTGAGCAACCCAAGCTCTAGCCCGACTGCACCGAATTTCGCACCGTCTTCCACTTGGTGGGCCACATCAATCAAGAGCACGTTCGGTAAATACTCGAGCACTCCGATGATGGCGAAACGGTCTTGTAGTGGCAACAACATCGGTGAGAACGAGAAGAAAAAGAACGGCAACATGACAATCAGTGAAGCTTCCATGACCGTCTTCGTCATCAAGCCGAACATCGTTCCAATCCCGATATAAAAGAATGTCGAGACGATGAGCGCGAGGGCAATCACAGCCAGATTTTGCGGGGCATAATCCATAAAAAATGACGAGGCTACGATGAGGATCATCGTCGTCACGAATGTGAGAGCGCTCTTTCCGAGCAAGATGTCGAGCGTGCTCGCCGGGGACAGCATGAGCCCGCGGAGCGTGTTCTTCTCTTTCTCTTCGGCAATCAACGCGCACTGTACGAAGATGGCGACGAGACTGAACGTGATGTTGATGACGAAGTACGTGATATCGACGCCACCATCACCGATTCGCGAATAGAAGACGGCGAAGAAGAGTGGCATGATCAAGGTCGATGAGACGAACAAGTTTCGAGACAAATCCTTATAGTCTTTCTGGAAAATGGCGTGTGCGCGTTTCATTGAAAAAGTCATGATAATTTCCTCCCTGTCACTTCGATAAAGATGTCGCCGAGTGTCGGCTCGTTGGAGTGGATCGACGCAATATTTTTTGCACGCATCTGTTTATGAAGCCAGTCCGCGCCTTCGTCGGTTTGCGTCACTTCATGCGCCTGACCGTTGTTCAATTCGACAAGCATCGATCCCGTCGCATATTTCCTGCGCAATACGTTCGGTGCATCGAGCAGTTGAATCGACCCTTGATGTAAGAAAGCGACACGGTCACACAGCTCTTCGGCTTCCTGCATATCGTGTGTCGTTAAAAAGATGGTCGTCCCGTTAGCCTTCAACCTCTCAATCCCTTTATAGATATGTCGAGAGTTGACCGGATCGAGAGCCGATGTCGGTTCATCCAGAAACAGGAGTTCCGGCTCATGAAGAAGGGCGCGTGCGAGCGTCACCCGTTGCAACATCCCTCTAGAGAGTTTGTCGATGCGCTTTTTCCGTTCCCCGCTGAGGTTGACCATGTTCAATACCTCATCGATCCGAGTCTTCGGTTCATCATAGAGGTCACAATATAAGCTCAGGTTCTCTTCTATAGAAAGTCGTGTATAGAGACCACTATTGTCCGTCAACACGCCGATGCGCTTGCGGTACTGTTCTTGTTTTAAGTCAGCGACCGGTACACCGAAGACAGTGGCATCGCCAGCCGTCTGTGCGAGCTGTGACGTCAAAATTTTAATCGTCGTCGTCTTTCCTGAACCACTCGGTCCCAAGAAGCCGAACACTTCTCCTTTTCCAACTGTAAACGTCACATCATGTAACGCTTCCTCGTTTCCGAACAATTTCTTCAACCCGTTCACTTGAATGATTGGTTCCATTCCCGTTCCTCCTTGTCGATGTCATCTTGCTTGCCTCTATCGTATAAGGAATAAAGGGGGACCGCATTCAAATGGCGATAAACGGCGCTTATCAGGAGGTGAACGAAGCGAATGGAACTATGAATGGAGACTATTTGAGCCCCATCATCGTCTTCAATTCCGCCATTTTTGTCTTGGATAACGGAATCATTGTCTTCTCTGAATCATCCAAGACGAGACTGAAGCTATTTTTCGTATAAGTGATGACTTCGCGGACACGTTGTAAGTTCACGAGATATGACCGATGGCAACGGAAGAAACCGTACGGAGTCAAACGCGTCTCGAGCTCGTTCATCGTGAAGACACTCGGGAACTGATCCGATTGACTATGTAAAATCGATTGGCCATCTTGACTTTCGATGAAGTCGATTTCAGGGGGATCGAGTAAGATGATTTTTTCGTTCACTTTCGTCGGAATCTTCTCGAAACGGACGTGGATGACCTCAGATGAGATGTCTGTCTCATCCGTTTCTTCTGGTTCCACGTCTAATTGGCGTAAGTGACGATGGTCGATCCGATAAACGGTCGATGTCATGAAGAGCGCACTCTCCATATTGCTCGTCAACACGAGGACGGCTTTTTGTCTCGACGTCAATGTCTGTAACGTATCGCGTAAAAGGTGGTGTGTCTCTTGGTCCACGTCTTGGTCCGGTTCTTCAAACACATACAGCTCGCGATTCTGGAGAAGCAGCGCGGCATACTGCGTGCGTCTGACAAGGGAACGGTTGAGACGGTGAAGGCGTTGCTTACGATAAGTTGTGAGTTGGAGCTGTTGCATCACCGAGTCGACTGATTCGGATGAATCATAAAGACGCTTGGTGAAGCGTAAATACTCCTCGATGGTGAGTCGGTCGTATAAACCGTCCCGGATGGAGAAGAGGGACAGCGTTGAAGCGTGGTCGATGTTCCCGGTAAATGTCGTAATCTCCTGACTGATGAGACCGAAGATTATTTCTCGGGAAATGACGCCACAGTGGATAGCCGCCAACTCACCTGGTTGAATCGTAAATGAAATGTTTTCGAGAATGAGTGTGTCTTGTTGGCGAACCGAGACGTTTTGGAAAGTAAGCATCGAATCCCTCCCTTTTTAGTTGGAGTATAACATTTTACAGAGAAGGGCTTAAGAGGAAGATGATTACACATGGAAGTTACATCTTTTGGTAAAATAGGATGCATGACGAATTAGTGAAGGGAAGTGACTCTATTTAATGGATAAGCAATTCGAAGAGATGCAAACACGCATGTTCGAGTTAGAATCTCAAGTTGAAATGCTTCAATCCCTTCTATTTCGAGTGATTGAGCAAGATTCAATACTACATAATCAGGTGAAAACTGAATTAGAGTACGTCTTATTAAAACATGACCTACCAGTCGGAAAGAGACATGATGTTTCATTTTTTCTGATTCGACTCGAGAAGGCGTATAAGTTTGAAAACAAAATACCGACGTTCGCTTCATTTCATGAAGAATTGAAACTAGTGCTTGAATTAGAGGAGTTATCAGAAGAGGTTTCCGTTCGATTGATTCAAGAGTATGTAAAACGTGGAGTTTTTACTGTGGGTAACATGATTAAATATAAATAGTGAGGACGTGCATGTATGAATGAAGTACAACGATTAATGGATGAGGTCATTAGATTCAGAAATGAGCGTGATTGGGCGTTTCATCATAACCCGAAGGACTTGGCACTTTCCCTGTCGCTCGAGGCGAGTGAGCTCCTTGAGGTATTCCAATGGGTGTCGAGTGAAGAAGCGCTTGAGACGAAAAAGACGGAGATGGAAGAGGAGCTTGCTGACGTGTTGATTTACGCGTTGACATTCGCTCACGCTGCTGGCATCGATGTGTCAAAGGCGATTGAAGACAAGCTCGTGAAAAACGCAGTGAAGTATCCGAGTCCTCAGTCGAACGCATAAAGTAAAGAAGTACAATCCATCAGGACTGTACTTCTTTTTGTAACACATCTTTCATGACCTCATTTGTCGTTTGAATCGATGCAAATTCTTCATTCAAACTAGCGAGCGACACATCATGGATGACCGCTGCGGGGATCCATGTCCCGCTGATCGATTGACGGTCGAATGTTGCCGTCGCATCGGAGACGACGATTGGATTGAATCCTAAGTTTCCCGCCATCCGTGCGGTCGTCTCGACACAATGGTTCGTGATCAATCCGGTGATGACCATCTGTGTCGCACCAAGTGCTTCAAGTCGTTCCTGTAGGTCCGTTCCGATGAAGGCGCTATTCACCTGTTTCGTCAGGATGACATCTTGTTCACGAGGTTGGATGAAGTCTTGGAACAAATGACCGTCTTTTTTGAAATAGAAGAGTGAGGTTGGAACGTTCGTGACATGTTGGACGTAGATGATTGGTTGATTTTGAGTTTCCCACGCTTCAATCAACCGCGCGATATTCTCTTCACATTGTGGATTGTTGCGGTTTCCCCAGCTTGGATCATGAAAGGCTTGTTGGACATCGATGATGAGTAATGGAATGACCGGTGTTTGCATGTTGATTCCCCCTTGAATTGGTTACTTCAAGTGTATGCAACGGAGGAATACAGATACATAGAGGTTTGACGGAAGTTTCAGCGAATGACTTAAGAAAGAACGGATTATGTACCGTTTCACTTTATTTTTGAAAGGTGAATGACAAATGGATGAAATAGACCGCCATATTCTTGAATTGATGCAACAACAAGCCCGGATTTCGATGACCGAATTAGGACGACAGATTGGATTATCTACGCCCGCTGCGACCGAACGGGTAAAGCGACTTGAAGACCGTAAAGTCATTACAGGATACCGGGCCATCGTAAATCCCGAAAAGATGGACAAGCATATGACTGCCTTTATTCTTTATGACACACATCGGTGTGAGGCGTTCCGTGAATTTTGTCGTCAACAGCCGACTGTCATCGAGTGTCATCGCTTAGCCGGCCAGTATAGTTACCTCGTCAAAGTGGTAACGGAGAATGTACGCACGCTAGAGACGTTCATCGACGAATCGATGGAATACGGCCGTCCCTCATCGCTCATCAACCTTTCTTCGCCTGTGTCATTCCGACCTATCGTATAATATGACCTGGTTATTTTTTTGCCGTAGTGTTTCTGCGTAAATTTTATAAACTAGCAGAAGAAGAAGAAGAATGGTGAAAGGGTTGAAAAGTTATGGGTATCTACTATACACATCAACGAGAAGGGGCTTGGCAACAAGCTTTGAAGAAAGGGTATCTTGAAGCAAACGGCGAACACGCACTATTCATGGAAGAAGGGGTTGAAGATTTTAAAGCACCCTATGATTGGATGGTCGAACAGTATGAGAAACGAATTGGAATCTCATTGAACGGAAACTATCCGATTTGGTGTTGGGACGAGTTCCCCGACTTGGGACGAGATGGACATATTGGCAAAGGGAATCAAGGTGTGGTGTTGACCGTTGAACTACCAGACGAAGAGGTGTTGGCTTCCGAGTTTACGTATTGGCATCATGTGCTAAGTAACTTTCCATTATATGAGACGTTAGAAGAGTATGATCGAGAAGACGAACCGGATGAACTGTTCGTGCGACAATCGTGGGAACGTATATTTGACAAAGTATGGTGCGAAGCGTCCGTCGCGGACCAACCAAATGTTGAATTGGTGTATCAACACGTCGTTCACCGAATTGATTTGACCCAAGTTCGTGCTGTCATGCCATTCGTCGGTCGGGGAGACAGTTTATTGGACCGAGTAAGAGGGATGGGGTGGCGTATCGGATATAAGCTCGGCCTCATTCGTTCAAAGTCGTTTGAATGGAAAGTGTGATTAGACGAAACGTAGCTAACGTGAGTCAGCTGCGTTTTGTATTTAGATCTAATTGTTGTTCGATTCGATCAAGACGGTCAATTAATACCTGAAATTGTTCATTGTTTTGACGTTCCAATTCAAGTTTCTCTTCTGCGCGCTTTTCAAATCGATTGACTACTTTGACAAGCCATACAATTCCGAACACGATAGCGATAATCGGTAAGAAAAATGCAAGGCTTGCAAATAATGAACTAATGATGATATTCACGAGCGCTTCCTCCTTTTACGTATACATCTCATTATACTTCCAAATCCATCCAAAGCGAAAGAGTGGCACTGGCATTGTACCCTTTATTCTCGGTACACTGAATAGAGAGAGTTGAAAGGAGTCGATGGAATGGCAATCTATTATACATATCAGCACGCAGATGCATGGGAAGCCGCTAAGCGAAATGGCTTTTTATTTGGCAACCCGAACTACGGCATGCTTAAAGATCAGGATGATGCCAATCATCGACCTGCCTATGACTGGCTGGCTGACCAATATGAGCAGCGCATGAAACGATTACTAAATGGGAACGATCTTGTTTGGCTTAGTGATACCCCACCCAACGTCGCGCGTGGTGGTTTTTTAAAGGTTGGGGAGCCGGGTGTCGTCTTGACCGTCGAGCTACCCGATGAGGCCGTGTTAGAACTGGAAGCAGGATATTGGGTGTTCGCCTTAAATCGATGGTTCCTTTCTTTTGAAGACCGTGAGGCAGAGAACGAGGAAGAACTGCGTACATCGTGGGAGAAGATGTTCGACCGTGAATGGTGCGAAGCAATCGTTGAGGAATATCCCGAAACGAATACGAAATATTACTATATTGTCGACCAGATTCATCTTCACCAGGTGCTCGGTGTCCAATCGTTCGTCGAACAAGGTGTGTCATGAACAAGCCGACTCGACTTGGAACGGACGATGCTGGTTACGTCATCAACCAGACGTCCATCCGTCATATACAGCCTGAGTTTGAAACCGTCCTCTATAAAGCAATCGAACTGGTGAAAGAAGCATTCGGTGAACAGCTACATAGCATATACCTTTACGGAAGTATCGGGCGCGGGACGGCCGTTGCTGGGCAATCCGATCTCGATTTGACGGTGCTCGTGCATGAGGACATCGATGCCACAGAATTGGTGGAGCAGACGGAGCAATTACTAACGGAACATCCGGAAGTCATCAAAATCGACTACGATATCGGTCGTCTGGATGTGGCACTGGATTCAGCGAACCATTTTGAATGGGGCTTTTGGCTAAGACATCTCTGTGCGTGTGTTTACGGGGAAGATGTCTCGACTCAATTCCCGCTCATGAAGCCGGATGCTCGTGTGAGTGAGGCGTTAAATCAGGATTTGGTTTCCACGATTGAAACAGCCAAGTCTAAATTGCTTCATGGAAAGATATCTCATCTAGAGAAACGTTCCATCGTGAAGCGCGTCATCCGAGGTTGGTATTTGACGATCAACGTGAAGGACGAGAGTTTTGCATCGACTGTAGAAATGTGCTTGGCGATTCTAAAACTCTATTTCCCGGAAGATCTGCGAGTAGAGCAAGGGGAAGCGCTGTTGAGACAAGATGACATGACAAATCAACAGCTTCTAGACTATTTGAATGAAATAGATTGGACTTAACGATGCCGTTCTGCAATTGGGATGTACCCGTTCGGTCGTCTTCGCTTCACATCTGTGTCAAAGAAAAAATGAGGGACATATAGAGCGCTTGATACGTACATAATGATGACAAATTCGACTGCGGTCGGCCATTGAATGAGGTCGAATAAAAATAGAGACCATACGGGATATGAAACGAGACACATCGCCACTGTCATCCGACCCTTAGTTTGAATAAAACGGTACAAAATGCGCATCAATACGATATAAGGGAAGAATAGATAATAGAACATATTTTTCAATTGATGTCGTCCTTTCTTGCATATGTAAAGCCATCTAACTCAGTATAATCGAGGAGAGACGTACGACAAAGGAGAATTTACATGAAATCAATTGCCATCATCGGAGCTGGTATCAGCGGGCTCTACGCCGCGACTCAACTTCACCAAAAAGGATATAACGTCACAATCTTCGAGGCACGTGATCGAGTCGGCGGACGCATCTTCACGAAGGACGGCTATGACCTCGGACCGACATGGTATTGGCCAGATACGGAGAGGACAATCTCGGAACTCGTGGCTACACTCGGACTCGAGTCGTTCGTTCAACATACGACAGGGGAGATGGTGCTCGAACGACAGACGACGACCGCACCGGAACGACATGTGTTGCCAGAGGAAAGCATCGTTCAATCGAAACGTTTAGTCGGCGGGATGATGAGTCTGGTAGAAGCGCTTTATGCGAAGTTGCCCGATGACATCGTTCGGCTAGGGCATCGCCTCACGTCCATTGATCGACAGTCCGACCGAGTTCAATTGACGTTCCAAAATGGTTCGGTGCATCACACGGACGACGTGATTCTTGCACTTCCTCCACGCCTTGTTGCCAAGCTGACAATCCATCCTGAATTGTCAGCTTCAACACGAAATGCACTTAAGACGACTCCAACGTGGATGGCATCCCAGGCGAAGGCGCTCATCGTATACGAAACACCGTTCTGGCGAGAAGAAGGTCTGTCTGGCTTTGGGATGAGTTGGGTCGGTCCGCTTCAAGAGATTCATGACGCCTCGCCAATGGACGGTCAAGGTGCGCTGTTCGGATTCTTCCGTCTGTCACCGGGAGAACGAGAAGCGCTGGGGGGAGGACAAGTGAAGACGCGTGTCATCGAGCAACTGGAGAAGTTATATGGTCCGAAAGCGAATCACTTCTTGCGATTTCACTATATGGATTGGTCGACAGAATCAGAGACAGCGACATCTGACGACCTCATGCCGCTCACGGCATTCCCGGCTTACGGTCCAATCGAGCTCGGAGACTGTCTCCATTTGATTGGTTCGGAGACGGATGCGCAATTCGGGGGACATATCGAAGGGGCGTTGCGGTCAGCGGAGCGGGTTGTAAAGCAATTCAACATAGAAGATTAATCGAGCCTGTCACCCTGTGTGACGGGTTTGTTTCGTATAAGGAAAGATCATGATGAATACAACACAACTTCAAGCACAAGAGGAACAATTAACACTTTTGACGCTCGGTCACGAAGAGGCACTTCAACTCGGTCAAACGATCATCGACTTGGAGAAAGAGGACGGGGTGAACGTCGCTGTTCATATCGAAAAGAACCGTATCCCGGTCTTCACGTATTTGATGGAAGGAACGCCAGAAGAGAATTACATGTGGTTGTTTCGGAAGAAACGGGTGACGGACCACTATCAACTTAGCTCGCACTTCATCGCAAAGCGTTTTGAAGAGTCGGGTCTCTCACACGATACAGATTCACTGTTACCAGCGAGGAACGCTTCCGATCCGCGTGAACGGTGTCGGGATGATTGGTACGGTGTCAGTCGCAGGCTTAGCACTGGAGATTGATCATAAGTATGCGGTTAGAGGCATGGAACGTTATCGACAGTGTCAAAATTAAATGAAGAAAAAACGACTTAAAATCAAGAACAATTTGATTTTAAGTCGTTTTTTCTTATTGGATGGAAAATATAAGTACATTTTTATAGAAACGTTTCGATAAACCATTGCATCTCTTTTTGTAAGCGCTTATAATTTTGGTATACACAGGTGAAACGTTTCGATTAACAAATAAAAGTTAAAGGCGGGATGGAATGAGAGCGACACAATTAGTGCAGGAGATGACAGTAGCTGAAAAGGTGGGACAGCTTGTTCAGACACTGCCATCCATTTTTTCGGATGATGAGCAAGATGTGATCACCGGACCGATTGCGGAGTTGTTGAAAGAAGACGGCATCACCGACGAGAATAGGTGGAACATCGGATCGGTCATCGGAATCAGCAACGCTAAACAAGCGCAAAAGTTGCAGGAAAGTTACTTGCGACATAATCGACTCGGCATCCCGCTCTTGTTCATGGCGGACATCATTCACGGACACCGGACGATTTTCCCGGTCCCGCTCGCGATGGCCTGTTCGTGGGATCTCAACGAAATTGAACAAATGGCACGCACTTCTTCCGTTGAAGCGACTGTTTCCGGTCTACACGTCACGTTCTCTCCTATGGCTGACTTGTCACGCGACCCACGATGGGGGCGTGTCATGGAATCGAGCGGAGAAGACGTGTGGTTGAACGGTGAGATGGCGGCGGCATTCGTCCGTGGTTATCAGTCGGACGATTTGACGAGAGATGATACGCTGGCTGCCTGCGTCAAGCACTTCGCGGCGTATGGCGCGCCGGAAGGAGGACGCGACTACAATACGGTCGATGTATCTGACCGCGAGCTGCGTGAGTTCCATTTGCCGGCCTATAAACGAGCCCTTGAAGAGGGGGCGAAGATGGTAATGACGAGTTTCAATGTCGTCCATGGTGTTCCGGCCACGGCTAGTGAATATCTAATGCGGGATATCCTCCGCAGTGACTGGGGCTTTGAAGGTGTATTGATCTCGGACTGGACTGCAATCAAAGAACTCATCCATCATGGCGTCGCCGAGACGCTGAAGGATGCGGGTGAACTCGCACTCCGAGCTGGCGTTGATATTGATATGATGTCGGGCGCATACACGAATCATCTGGAAGCGGTGCTTGCAGATGGGGTCGATGAGGCTTTACTGGATGAGGCGGTCTTGCGGATTTTGAAGCTAAAAAAAGAATTAGGTTTATTCGACAACCCTTACCGGGGGATTGATCAAGCGAAAGAGACAACGCTCCACCTTTCAGATGGGCATCGAGACCAGGCGCGTCGTCTGGCAGAAAAGAGTGCGGTCCTTTTGAAAAATGATGGTGTCCTTCCGTTACAAAAGCAACGCATCGCGCTCATCGGACCGTTCGCCGACTCAAACGACGTGCTTGGTCCGTGGGACGGATATGGGAAAAGAGAAGAAGCCGTGACGTTGCGGCAGGCATTTGACCGGGCTGAAATTCCTTATGTGTTTGCGGAAGGATCGACCGTCGAAAAAGAAATTGATTGGACGGAGGCTTGCCGCATCGCAGAACAGTCGGATGTCGTCATCCTGGCGCTTGGCGAAGCCTCGTGGATGAGCGGTGAAGCCGGCAGCCGTACGGACATTCGTCTTCCGAAGACACAGCGCGAAGGGCTTAAGCGTCTAAAGTCACTCGGGAAACCAGTCGTGACGATTTTGTTCAATGGCCGTCCGCTCGATTTGCGCGACGTCGTTGAACATTCGGATGCGGTGCTTGAGGCCTGGTATCCGGGAACTGAAGCTGGTTCGGCGCTTGTGAACTTATTGTACGGGCAAGTCAGTCCGTCGGGGAAACTGACGATGTCGTTTCCTTATAACATCGGACAAGTACCGATCCGCTACGACGCGTTGCGGACAGGGCGTCCGTCAGACATCGAACACGCTGACCCACGCTACACGAGCAAATATCTCGACGCACCGAACGAGCCGCTTTTCCCTTTCGGATATGGTATGACATACACAACGTTTAGCTACAACGATTTCATCGTCAAAGACAAAACAGGCGGCATCGTCGAGGCGACTGTCGTCATTCGAAATGATGGGGCGACGACGGCAGAAGAAATTGTCCAATGGTATATCCAAGACAACATAGCCAAAGTCTCACGGCCGGTCAAACAATTGAAAGGGTACGAGAAAGTGACCCTCAAAGCCGGCGAATCCGTGACGGTAACGTTCACCGTTGAAGGAAATATGCTCCGCTATCTTCAGCCGAACGGTTCGTTTGACGCTGATCAGGGAACGTTTACGCTTTTTGTGGGCCCGAACAGCCGTGACGTATTGGCAAAATCTTTTGAACTAAAAACAAAAACGAGGTGTACGACGTGAATGTATTAACCGAACAGACAACACTAACATGCGGAGACGTGAGCCTTTCGCTCACTCCGATGGGAGACATCCGCCAATTTAAAACCGGACCGATCATGGTCAATCAGTTAATCCATCATCCATTTGACGGCTCGATGGCAAACCTTTATGTCCGACATGAGGGCGGAGTTGCCCGACCGTTGCTGGGATTGCATTCACCTAGTGATTTCGCGGCCTCTGGTCAGGAAATCGTTTGGTCAGGACACTATCCGGAGTTCGCATATGAAGTACGAGGGACAATCAGTGACCACGGCGTTCGCTTTGACGCTACATTCGAAGGGACAGGTCAATTCGACGTCACGTACGTCCAAGATCTCGGGCTTGCTGATGAAGGTGGTGTTCGCACGAATGAGGCTTACATGGCCCAGTATATCGACTATATGAAGACGGATACGGCGCTGATGGCGCGCCAAAATCAAAAGCAGTCGACCGGGTTCCCGGCGATTCGAATGACGTCGTCCCGAACTATCGCAGAATATGCGACGGATGGTTTTGATGTATATGGTACATCGTATAAATTGACCGGGCGGGCCGCAGGACTAGACAATGCGTTGCCTTCCCGTGTCTATCAATATGAGTTCGCTTTGCCGACACTTCGTACAGAGACGTTAGACATGGGGACGGAACGAGAAATCACATTCGAATTATCATTCGTTCAAGATCATCCTGAAGAGCTGACAGAGAATTCAATCAAGCATTTCACAACAATCGAAGCGGGCACGCCTGTCGATCAAACAGTACGTCCGCGCCCGCGACTTCACCAATCGTTCCAACCAATCAGCGGTGGCGGGCTCGCGATGAGCGAAATCGAGCGCCTCTACCCGGTGCGACGACTCGAAGAGATAGAGGGTGGACAGCTCATGTCATTCTTCACCGAAGAGGGTTCGCACGTCGTCTTAGCGGCGAAAGAGCCTCTCGTTGAGCGAAGTCACGGGAACATCTTATTGAACGCTGGGAGTCTGATGCCGGACGAGTCGAAGCTCGCGACGACCGTATTCATGAACGGTGTCTTTAACTCGCATATCGTTTACGGCAACACAAACTTCAACAAATGGACGACCAACGTCCGTAATCCACTCAATGTCCCGAAAACGTCAGGGCAACGCATCTATGTCGAGATGAACGGGGCATACCGTTTGCTGACGATGCCGAGTCTGTTCGAGATGCGTCTGAACGAGGCCGTATGGCGCTACGAGTTAGACGGGGAGACGATTATCGTCCGTACAGTTATCGCCTCAGATGCTCCTGTTATCAAGACGACCGTCGAATCGTCGCAATCGCGACGGATCGTCATGAGCCACCAGGTCGCGATGAACACGCAAGAGTACGTCGTTCCGTTCCGTATGGAGCAGATGGACAACCGGCTCCTATTCAAAGCGGACAATACGGCAGACAGCGCCGGAACACGACCTAATTTGGCGTACGCGATCGAAAGCAATCAGCCGTTTGAGCTCCTCAAAACGTCAGATTGGTTCGACCGATTGTTTGAGGACGATCTCGTCTGGATGTCTTTTGAGCCGAGTGAGCGTGTGACGATGCACCTTGGACTGGCCACTCACGTCCCGTTCGGACTTGATGAAAATCAGGAGCGACACGCTTACCGGACGTGGATGGATAGCTATATGAACGGACTCACGCTTGAAGGTGAGACACCTGACATCGAAGCGTTGAATATTCAAGCGTTTTGGTACGTTCAAAACATGCGGGTACACTATCAATCACCGCACGGTCTAGAGCAGTATGGTGGAGCCGCTTGGGGGACGCGGGACGTTTCACAAGGGCCGATGGAGTTCTTGCTTGCGACCGGTCATTTTGAAGAGGCGCGAAAACTCTTGCTCGTGATTTTCAGTCATCAATTTAAGGACGGAGATTGGCCACAATGGTTCATGTTCGATGAATATGAGGGTATCCAACAAGAGGATAGTCATGGCGATGTCATCGTTTGGCCGCTCAAGGCATTGTCGGATTACTTAGCCCGAACTGAGGACGTGACGTGTCTAGACGAAATAATTCCATTCCGCTATCGTGATGGAAAGACAGAAGCGGAAGCTTCACTGTATTCGCACGTGGAACGAGCACTTGGATTCATTGAAGATCACTTTGTCGAAGGTTCTGTCTTTTCGGCTTACGGTGGAGGAGACTGGGACGACACGCTCCAACCAGCCGATGAGGATTTGAAACGTCACCTCATCAGTTCATGGACGGTCACATTGACGTACCAAACGTTCCGTCAGTTGCACGAACAGTTGCCGGCGTCACATTTGGCAGATCGTTTAGGTGAGTTGAGCCAAGCAATTCGGAAGCAGTTCACAGACGAGATGATTCGAGACGGGGTTATCGCAGGATTCTTAAAAGAAGTTGATGGACGCTTCGAGGCGATGCTTCATCCGTCCGACGAAACGCTGCCAATGCGCTACCGCTTGTTGCCAATGACGCGCAGTGTCATCGCTGAACTTGTCGACCAAGACCAGATGACACGTAACTTTGATTTGATCGCCACGCATTTGACGTTCCCGGACGGAGTCCGTCTCATGAACCGACCTGCCGAGTACCAAGGCGGAGTCAGTCGTCACTTTATGCGGGCCGAACAGGCCGCGAACTTTGGTCGTGAGATTGGGCTGCAGTACGTTCATGCTCATATTCGCTACATCGAGGCGCTCGCGAAGGCGGGGCTTCGAGAGAAAATTCGCCCGGCCTTCAATATGATTAACCCGGTCCGGATGGATGAAGTGAAAAATGCCGCACCGAGACAACGAAATGCCTACTTCAGTAGTTCGGATGGAGATTTCGCTGACCGCTATACGGCGGAGGCACAGTTCAACCGTTTGAAAGATGGAGCGGTACCCGTGAAAGCAGGATGGCGCATTTATTCGAGTGGACCGGGAATCTGGTTCAACCAGCTCGTCTCGAATTACCTGGGGATTCGTCTCGGGACAAATCATGTCGAATTCGATCCGATTGTCGATGCGGACACATATGTGAAAATCCGCCTGTTCGGTGCGGAGACGATGGTCCAGTTCCGTACGGGTGAGCCGAGTATAACGCTGAATGGTCAGAAGTTGAACGGTCACACTCTAACGAACCCATACCGCGAAGCAGGACAGCGTGTCGAAAAAGATGAATTTTTGCGCTACGCCAAGGAAAAGAATGAGTTAGTGATTACGGTGAAGGGGTGACGAATTCGTCACCCTTTTCTTAATAGGAGGACCATATGAACGCAAAAAAAGTGAGCACAGTCTATCAAGTATATCCAAAGAGTTTTCAAGACAGCGACGGTGACGGGGTCGGTGATTTACAAGGAGTGATCAGTCGCCTCGACTATTTAAGCTGGCTCGGGGTAGAGATGATTTGGTTGAATCCGGTTTACGTCTCACCCGGTTACGATAACGGCTATGACGTCGCAGACTATACACGAATCGATTCTCTGTTCGGGTCGATGGATGATATGAACGAGTTGATTCGTGAAGCACGTGGCAGAGGAATCGGCATCATGATGGACATCGTCGCCAATCACACGTCGCATCAGCATGAGTGGTTCCTTCAATCCGAACGTGACCCGGAAGGAGAATTTAGTGATTTCTACATTTGGCGTGATACGCCGAATGAATGGAGATCGTTCTTCGGGGGTGGGACGTGGACGTACTCACCGATTCGGGGTCAGTACTATTTCCACGCATTCGCTCCGGAACAACCAGATTTGAATTGGGGGAATGAGCAAGTACGCAAGGAAATGTCAGCAGTCTTAGCATTTTGGGTCGAGCGCGGGGTGACTGGTTTTCGGTTTGATGTCATTGATTTAATTGGTAAAGACGTCAATCGAAAGCAATGGCTTGTCTTTCCGTTGATGCGCCGTTACTTGAAAGATTTAGTCGCGCAAGTTGACACCTCTTCCTTGTTGCTTGTTGGGGAAGCGGGCGGGTTGACTCCGAACGAAATTCTAACTTTGCAACGGGACGGTTCGCTCGACGTCGTCTTCAATTTTGAAGTGTGTGCTCTCGATGAGCAGGCAGGGCAAGGCAAATGGGAGCTTGCTCCGTTCGAGCCGTCGAGACTGAAAACCACTCTCGATACGTGGCAACGAGCGTTTGCGGTGGAAGGACGCAATAGCCTGTTCTGGAACAATCATGATCAACCGCGTGTCATTTCACGGTGGTATGATGGTGACGAGCGGGCTGCGAAGATGCTCGCAGTCCTCCTGTACGGGTTGAAAGGAATCCCGTTTTTGTATCAAGGAGAAGAGATCGGGATGACGAACGGTACGATTGCGACAGAGGAGTACCAAGATATCGAGACGCTAAATTATTTGCGGACGGGTGGAACGCTTGATGCTGTTCGCATGAAAGGACGTGACCATGCCCGAATTCCGATGGCATGGGACGAAGGAACGAACTCGTTCAGCACGGGAATACCGTGGCTTCGATCAGCTCACGACGAAGCAGGCAGGGACGTCGCGACGATGCGTTCAGATGAAACGAGTCTGCTTCATCTGTACCGAGAATTGATTGCGTTACGCCGGACAAATAGACTGCTTCGAGACGGAGCTTATGAACTCGTCCCGACGGAGGAGCGGCTATATGTGTATCGCCGCATAATCGATGGAGAGCCCCCACTCCTTGTCGTCGCAAATTTGTCTCAAGATACGCTACCGCTACCCAGTGGTTGCGGGGAACGTTTAGTTTCGACAGAGAAGGTTGAGGCGCCAATGCTACGGCCGTATGAAGCGTTCATATGTTATAATTTTTGACAGAAGGAAGTGAGGAAATGGCAGGAATTAAAGACATCGCAAA
The DNA here is from genome assembly GCF_000620845.1 of Exiguobacterium marinum DSM 16307. Lineage (GTDB taxonomy): Bacteria > Bacillota > Bacilli > Exiguobacteriales > Exiguobacteriaceae > Exiguobacterium > Exiguobacterium marinum. The sequence goes on along the minus strand of NZ_KK211189.1, from coordinate 72,070 downwards.
AGAGGCTGGCGTTTCGATATCGACCGTCTCATATGCGCTGAACGGCAGTCCGAAAGTGACAGAAAAGACGAGGCAACGCATCATTAAAATCGCTGAAGAGTTGAACTACGTGCCGAACGCTGCGGCGAGGACGCTAAAAACGAGAAAGACGCATATTATTGGAGCCTTTTTAGGCGATTATTCCGGATCGTTCTATGGAGAGTTATTAAAAGGCATCAACCAAGAGCTGTCTGATACTGGCTATGAGTTGATTGTTTGCAACGGTCCCGAATCACATCGTCTGATGACCGAGCGCATGGTGGATGGGGCGCTCATCTTAGGGCATCGCTTCACCCAAGAACAGATTTTAGAGTTCGCAGACCGAGGCCACCCGCTGACGATGCTCGACCGTGAGATTGAGCATCCGAACATCAGTTGTGTGTTGCTCGATAATCAGATTGGGATGAATCAAGAGATGGACGCCATCTTAGAGACCAATCCTGGACAAATCCATCTTGTGAACGGACCGGTCGGCAATCATGACGCTGTCGAACGACGAAAAGTTGTCGTTGATCGCGCGAACGCGGCTAGGGTAACCGTCCGGGAATGGACCGGTGAATTCACGAAACGGTCAGGCATTCGTGCAGCGAGTGACTTACTTGAAGTTCTCGAAGAAGGGGATGCTATTATCTGTTTAAATGATGACATGGCGCTCGGGGTTTATGACGTCTTGCAAAACTCTTCTTTCAGAATCGGGGAAGATATTTCGCTCGTTGGCTTTGATAAACTCGAGATTACCAACTATACGCAGCCCCGAATCGCGAGCGTCAGTTATTCGAAGCCTGACTGGGGCAAAAAGGCGGCTCGCGCATTACTCCATCTGATTGAAGAGAAAGAAAATTCGAAAGAGACAATCCCTTCAAAGTTCATGAAAGACGCCTCGATTCGAAAAAAAAATAATAAAAGATAAAATACGTATTGTAAGCGGATACATTGTGAACTATAATGTTTATAGAAACGTTTAACCTGTTGATTTGCAGTAAAACCTTTGTATAAACATTATTTTTTTACACGATAATCGAAACGTTTCGATTATTGAGAAACGGAGGAATTCAGATGAAGAAATTAGGGTTAGCAGCGGTAGCGGGCACGGTAATCATTTCAGGTCTATTGGCGGGATGTTCTTCTGGATCGAGCGGCGATGACGCAAATACTATCACGGTCTGGGCAATGGGTGAAGAAGGAAAAGCTTTACCGAAACTAGCAGAACAGTATGAAAAAGAAAACGAAGGCGTCAACGTCAAAGTACAAGCAATCCCTTGGGATACAGCGCACGATAAACTGTTGACTGCGGTCGCTTCGAAAAATGGTCCAGATGTCGTCCAAATGGGAACGTCTTGGATGCCTGAATTCGTAGAGGCGGGAGCACTCGCGAATATGAAAGATTTCGTAAAAGATTACCCGGAACTTGATCCATCAAACTTTTATGAAGGATCGGTTGAAACGGTTCAATTCGAGGACGGTCTTTACGGGGCACCTTGGTATGTCGATACACGTGTTCTTTATTATCGGAAAGACGCACTTGAAAAAGTAGGTTACCCGGAAGCGCCAAAAACGTGGGATGAATTAGAAGACGCTTCGAAAAAACTTGCAGCTCGTGACGGGGAAGACATGTACGGGATTACGTTGGACACGAACGACCAAATGCTATCGTTTATGTTCGCTCGTCAAAACGGTTCAGAGCTGTTAACAGAAAATCAAGAGCCGCTCTTTGATCAACCAGAATTCATCGAAAGCGCAGAATATTTAACAAACTACTTCACAGAAGGATATGCACCAATCGATTTAGGGCTTGATGTTGTGCAGGCGTTCGGGGCAGAAGAACCGAACGTGCCGATGTTCATCAGTGGGCCATGGATGATTAACATTATCAATGATCAAATGCCTGACATTGAAGAGAAGTGGGGTACAGCCGTTCTTCCAGCGAAAGAAAATAATATCTCGTTCCTTGGTGGATCGAACTTAAGTATTTTTGAAAGCAGTGAAAAGAAAGACGAAGCCGCAAAGTTTATCGCATATATGAGTAAACCAGAAACACAGACTGAGTGGATGGAGATGACGAAGTCACTTCCATCAACAAAAGCGACATGGGCAGAGAACGAGACGCTCAAAAACGATGAGAAACTCAGAACATTCGGTGAGCAGATGGAAGCGGCAGAGCCGATGCCGATGATGATAACGTGGGAAAAAGTAGCACAAACATATTTGCAGAGCTTTGAGAAAATGTATCGCAGTGCGGCTACTGTAGAGGATGAAGTTAAGGTGTTCCAAGAAAAAGCGAAGTCGATTTTAAAATAAACAGAGGGGCACACCCCCTCTCGTTTAATTAAAGGAGAACCTTATGAAACAATTTCTTAATGATCGAGCGCCGTATGTGCTCGTCGCGCCGACGGTTCTTTTGTTACTCATGTTCTCAATCATGCCTTTATTTATTGCTTTTTTCATGAGTTTTACAGACATGGATTTGGCGGGAATTGCGAACTGGGCAAACATTGAATGGATCGGACTCACCAATTACATTGAAATTTTCAAAGATGAAGTGTTCATCCAAGCGTTATTGAACACGATTGTTTATGTCGTTATTGGAGTACCGATTGTGATAGGTCTTTCGCTTGCGATTGCGATGGCAATCAATTTCGGGACTGGTAAAGTTTTCGAATGGTTCCGTGTCGTCTTTTATATGCCGTCAATCACGAACGTCGTAGCAGTCGCAGTTGTCTGGGGCTTCTTGTTTAATCCACAGTACGGTCTCTTCAATTTTCTATTAAATACAGTCGGTCTTCCAGACGTCCCATGGCTACAAGATCCGTTTATCGCTAAGTTATCGTTGATCATGCTTGCCGTATGGCGTGCGGTCGGAATCAATATGATTATTTTCTTGGCAGCACTGCAAGGGATTCCACGCACGTACTATGAAGCGGCAGCGTTAGATGGGGCAAGTACGTTCCAGCAAATGTTTAAGATTACAATTCCGTTGCTCCGATACGCGATTTTCTTCGTAACGGTGACAACTTTAATCGGATGGATTCAGTTCTTCGAAGAACCGCTCATCATGACCGAGGGCGGTCCGCTCAATTCGACGACGTCGCTCGCGTTGTTTATCTACAACAACGGCTTCCAGCTCAGTAACTTCGGTTATGCGGCTGCCGGGTCGGTCGTGCTGTTCATTCTGATCATTACGGTGACACTCATTCAGTTCCGTCTTCAAAAGAACGAAAACAACTATTAAGGAGGGGCATTCATGATTCCAAATGAAAAACCGGTAGCCGTGAATGTGAAGCGGGAGAAATTCTCGCCACTTCCCGACTTAAACCATAAACGAAAAGCCAAACTCTCGCAGTTGCTCGTCGCGCTTGTTTTGACCGTCCTCGGTATCGCTTTCATGTTGCCGTTCTTCTGGATGGTAATATCGTCCTTTAAAACGGATGCGGAAATCTTGTCGCTACCGCTGACAATCTTACCTGAGAACGTGACGTTCGAGCATTACATCGATTTATTCGTGAATTTAAACTTTTTAACGTATTTGAAGAATACGTTGTTAATCGTGCTCGCATCATTTTTCGGTCTATTGCTCACGGCAATGGCTGGTTATGCGTTTGCGAAGCATAAGTTTAAGGGGAGTAACATCTTGTTCATCGGTGTCTTGGCGACAATGATGATTCCAGGTCAGGTTACGATGATTCCCGTTTATTTGATGCTCAATCAAATGGGTCTGACGAACACCATGATGGGGATTGTCCTCCCCGGTCTCGTTGGTGCGTTCGGGGTATTCTTGTTCCGTCAGTTCATGACGACGATTCCTGAGGAAATGTTAGAAGCGGCCCGATTGGATGGAGCGAGTGAGTTTCGAATTTTCTTCTCAATCATATTGCCGATGTCAAAACCGATTTTGGCGGTACAAGGAATTTTAACTTTCATCGGTGCTTGGAACAGTTTCTTGTGGCCGCTTATTATCGCTAATGATGAAGCTCTTTACACATTGTCGGTTGGATTAGCGCTTCTACAGGGGCAGCATGGTGGGAACTACGCCTTACAGATGGCTGGGGCCACATTCATGGTTGTACCGATTATCATTATCTTTATGATTTTCCAAAAACATATCATCGAAGGATACAATATATCTGGAATGAAATAAAATAATGGTGAACTAAAAGAAAGGGATTTCCGATTTGGAAATCCCTTTCTTTATTTGAATTTCTGAATCATCAACGCGAGCGATCGGGTGATCATCTTCATCTCGTCATCCTCGAGGACGGAGAACATCTCTTCCGCGAGGCGTTCTTCAATCGTGTCAATTTGTTTCGAGTACGCCAGGCCGTTCGGACCAAGCCGGATGAAGCTTTCTCGAAGGTTCTCAGGATTCTTTTCCCGCGCGACGAAGTCACGTTGCTCGAGCACTTTGAGCACCTGACTGACGGCACTTTTGGAAATGGACATCTTCGTAGCAATCTCTGTCGTCGTCCACGTCTCTTGGCGTTTAAAGAGAAGCAGCATCTGTTCTTGTTGATAGCTCAATTCGAACTGATTCAGCTCCGTGAAATATTTCGTGAACAGCAAGTCGAGCTCATCGATTTGGCGATACATCGTGAGGACTTGTTGCTTTCGTGTTTCATTCAACGTGTCATTCATCCTTTCTTTACGGTGTCCGTCGGAACGTTTCGCTCCGGAGGTATAAGAGGACACCACACACTAATCCGATTATACCAAACGCCAGCAAGAGCGTTTGAATCGGTACAGACAAGGCAACGAGTACCGATAAAATGGCGAACGCAATCGGTTCAAGGCCTGAGGCGGCGAGTGACATGATGCTCATGACACGCCCGATTTTGTCAGAGTCGCTTTGTTCCTGCATGATGGTGACGGTCGGCAAATAGACGAGCATAATCATAAATCCGCTCATAGAGGCCGCGACCGCGAGAAGCGGAATCGATTGAACTTGCGTATAGAGAAAGAATGCACCGAGTGTCAGAAACAGTGCGCGGAAGACGAAGCGTCCACGATGAACCGACCGCAGGAATAGAATCAGGAAGCTTGCGACGAACGTCCCGACGGCGAGACCGCCTTCGATGATACTCAAATCAAATGCCGTCCCTCTGACCGCACCAACGAGAATCGGGATACTCATGATGAGCGGTCCCATGACGAACAAGTTAACGATAGCGATGGCGAACGTCCCACTACGTAACACAGGTGTTTGAGATACGTAACGAATGCCCTCTTTCAAATCAACGAGTACATCTTTCGCTGAGAGTGGAGCGACCTCGGGAATGTTGTCTTGAATCAGCCGTGGCATGATCAAAATCGCGGAGAGGAAAATCAATGCAGCCGACGTGCCGAAACTGAGACCAAAACTTCCCCACGTCAGTAGGATCCCTGCAAGGAATGGGCCGATGACGAACATCAACTCCAGTGACCCTTGGAAAAGGGAGTTCGCACGTTGTAACTGTTGACCTGATACGATTGAAGGCATAAGTGATGACAGTGCCGGGTAAGACATTCCGTCTAAAAGACCAAACAATACGGAGATAATCAAGAGGGCTGTCACCGAATACGCGTCAGCGAAATGGAGCGCAACGACAATTAACATCAACACGCCTTGTCCGATATTTGTTAAGCATAACAAGCGACTCTTTTGAAATCGGTCGGCGAACACACCGCCGAACACCATCATGACGACACGCGGCAACGAGACCGCAGTCAAGATAATCCCGAGAAGCGTTGGTTGCTTCAACACATCGATCGTCAACCACGAGACGCTCAAGAAGAAAATCGAAAACCCGAGCGTGAGCGTCATCCCGGATAACCAAGTGAACACAAACCGAGAATTCTTCAATAAACTCATTTTTATAACCTCTTACTTTCATTCTTCAACATATAGTTAAGTTAACTAAACTATAAGGCGAGAAGTTCGTATCGTCAAGAAACATGACTTTGGTACGAAAATGTAAAATAACGGAACTTTTCTCATGTTCATCCCGTATAGTGGAATAAGAGGTGAAACAAAATGAACAAGCAAGAACGACTACATACAATCAAACAATCAAATCGAAAGCGACTCTTGCAACGCCTACTCTTAGCGCTTCCGGCAGGTCTCGCGGTCTACTTCTTAATGCGGACGGACGGGAACATCTGGATCGGATTCGCTATCATCGGCGGGGTGTTGCTTGCGACACGTTACTTCTTTTCGAATGAAGCAGACGCGATCAGTCAATTGTCGGAGCAAGAACAGGTGAAACGTGTCGTGACACTGCAGTATCACCTGGACTTCCTCTTCATCGCGTTGCTCGGACTCGTCAATCCGCTAGCCATTCGAATCATGGAATGGTCTTGGATTCCTGCGGTTCTCATCGGTGGGGCATTGCTTTATATCTTATGGGCTCAAGAGAAGCTCGATCAACAAATTCGCTGGCTCGACCCAGAACAACCGACACGTCGCGAGATTCGACGATTCTGAAAGGATGAATGAGATGAACAAACAAGAACGAATCAATACGATTTATCATTATCAACAGCGTTGGTTCTTTTGGAGAATGGGACTGGCAGCTCTGACTGGGATGTTTGTCTTTCTTGCACTTCAGTCTGACGGTGCGTCAAAGTATATTATTCCATTAGGGGTCACATTAGCAGGCATGTTGTTCGCCATCGGACGAGAGCGTCGCTTCGTCAGAAAGTTGACGAATGTGGAACAAGCCAAGCGCATCATCGATTGGCAATATGTATCGGAAATGGGACTCCTCGTCTTGTTGGCGATTCTCTTCCCATTAATCGTCCTAATCAATTGGCCGGCATGGTCGCTTTTCGTTGTCTTCTTAGGCGGGGTCATCTTATTGCAAGTCGCACAGAAAATGCTCGACCGACAGATGCCGCAGTATGACGAAGAACAGCCGATGCGTCGTGAAATCAAACTCGACTTTGTAAAAGACTGAGGTGATGCCGTGGACAAAGCAGAGCGACTTCAACAGATTGAACAGTTTGAGAAACGATATACTCGTCTCAACATCATCGTGAGCGTAGTCATGCTAGGAGTATCCATCTATTTTCTTTCGACATGGAGTCCGTATAGTATTCTTTTACCTGGTGTCGCACTTCTCTATACGACATGGCTTGAATGGAACAAGATGAAACTGCAGCAATCCTTCAACGAATCGACACGCTATCATCGATTGTTGCGGATTGATTTTACTGTCATGTTGAGCAGTTTGATCTGGTTTGTGATTTTGATTGGGTTGCATTTCAACGGAGTCGATATCTTACCGTGGATGAGTTGGACGCTCCTTATTGGCGGACCGTGTCTCATATTAATTCCGCTTTGGATTGACCGAAAACAGTCCGCGCTTGATGAACACCACGTCACATCGGGCGAGTGGGCTCGGTCAAACCGGGAACGTTTGAAACATACGTTAGATGATATTTCAAGGAAAGGTCGTAAGCAGTCATGACAAAGAAAGAACGGATTCAGGTAATCGGAGGATATCGGCAGTCACGAGAAACCCTCCACCTTTGGCTCACAGGAGCCCTTATTTTTTGTAACAGTTTTGTGCTCGGTTTTGACACGTGGTGGATATGGGGAATCGGTTCGGTCCTCACGGCTGTCCTACTCATAGGACTGACGATCAAAGAAGGACGTGTCTTACAGATTTTCACGGCAGGTCGAGGCATCTTGCTGACAAATCGTTTGTATCGTCTCTATTCTTACTGGATTGGAGCGGTCACAGCAGCAGTTCTCTTCAGTCGTCTGCAAATTGCACCCGTCGCATGGATCATTTTCGGTCTAAGCATCGTCATGTTAGCATGGACGCACTATCAGACCGTCCAACAATTGCGACAAGCCGACCCGGAGCAACCGACACGAGATGAGGTGACGAAGCACTACCGCTCGTATGAAAGGAGTACATATGCTGACGAAAGAAAAGCGAATTGAGCAGTTGCTGGAGCAGGATGACAGTCATTGGCGTTGGGGGTGGGGCGTCGCCATCGCAACCGTCGTGATGACGCTCGTGATTGCCACGCAGTCTAAACTCTATCCTCCGCTCCTCGTCTTCATCAGTTTTTTCCCATATCTCTGTTTCGAGTGGCGGAAGACAAAGCTTCTCCTGACCTTTAACGAGGATGCGCGTTATCAACGTCTAGTGTATACAGACTTTGGGATCCAGTGGCTCTGCTTCGTGTTAACCATCTGCTTGTTGGCTGCCTATTATGCCGACTCGTTGTCGCCCGTCGTCGCGATTGCTGGGTTGTTTGGGATCGGTGTGATGTCGATTCTGGCACCGTATGTCATCAATCGACACTTGCATACGCTCGATGCGCATCATGTACGTGGGAAAGAATTGCGCGAAGCGCGCGATCGACGCTTCCATGAGTCCAAAACGAACACCTGAGAAGGGTTCGTTTTTTGTTTGAGGACATCGGTCCTTTTCTTCTTCGGTACGGAGGCGTAAGCTGACAATGTATACAGAACTAGAAGAATCGAGGAAGACATTCATGTTAGCTATTTTGATTGGATTGACGATTGGGATTTTGCTGCCAATGCAGACGAGTGTCAACTCACGTTTGCGTCAGGTGGTCGGTTCGCCGTTCGTCGCATCCTTTTTATCGTTTACGGTCGGGACGATTTTTTTGTCCCTATTGCTCTTATTGACCGGACAGTCATTCGGATTTGACGGCTCGGTGATTCAGGAAGGTCCGGGTTGGATGTGGATTGGCGGACTGTTAGGAGTCTTGTTCTTAACGGGAAATATCCTGCTGTTCCCAAGACTCGGGAGTGTTCAGACGGTCATCATGCCGATTTTTGGGCAGATTTTGATGGGATTATTGATTGACCATTTTGGCTGGTTCAATTCTGTCGAACATCCAATTACGGCGCTTCGTTTGTTCGGGGTCGTGCTCGTCTTGTTAGGAGTCATCGGAACGGTCGCCTTATCCGACTGGCTCAACCGCCGAAGAGGCAAGCTGGTCGTCTCGATGGAAACGGACACCGGGAATCTGAACCTTTGGAGATTGTTCGGGATTTTTACCGGGATGATGAGTGCTACGCAAACGGCCATTAACGGCTATTTGGGAACAGTGCTCGAATCGTCACTGAAAGGGGCATTGGTCTCTTTCGTAGTCGGAACGATGGCGCTCTTGCTCATTCTACTCGTCTCACGCCAACCCGTTCCGCTTGGTCAACTGAAAGGTCAACCGTGGTGGATTTGGCTCGGTGGAATTATCGGGGCGCTCTTCATCGGAGGAAACGTCCTCATCGTACCGATCGTCGGGACGGGGATTGCTGTCATCATCGTCATTGTCGGCCTGTTATGTGGAAGTCTGCTCATCGACCGCTTCGGTTGGTTCGGAGCGAAGAAGAACCCAATCACCGGGGTGCAACTCGTCAGTCTGGTGGTCATGGTCATTGGAATTGTATTGATTCGTTTATCTTAAGGGGGGAGAACGATGCGAGGAGTGTTGTTCGCCATGAGTGGGGGATTCTTTCTCACGTTGCAAAGTGTCGCTAACGCTCGAATCAGTTCACAGATTGGGACGTGGCAAGCGGCGACGTTGACACAATTCACGGGATTTGTCGTCGCGCTCCTCGTCATGTTGGCATTACGCGACCGCACGTATATCGAGATGCGTCACGTGAACCCGCTCTATTTATCCGGTGGGGCGTTCGCGGCAATCATCTTGTTCAGTAATATGACGGCCGTTCATGAACTCGGGGTCACGCTCACCATTTCCTTGTTCCTCATCGCGCAGTTGGCGCTCGCGCTCGTCATCGATTGGCGCGGCTGGTTCGGGATGGTGCGTCGGAACTTGAACGGGATGCAGTTATTCGGTGTGTTCATGATGATTGCGGGTGTCATTTTATTAAAATGGTAGGAGGAAACGTGCATGGTTGATGCGTATGTGAAGCAATTTGAATTGACTGTCTTACCAGAAGCAGCGCAAAACGAATTGCAGCTCGTCCGATACGAGCCTGGAGACGTCATCTGTACGCAAGGTGATGAAGCAGGGCATCTCCGCTTCTTAGTGAAGGGGAAGATTCGCGTCTCCCATACTTCGGCTACCGGCAAGCGCCTCGTCCTCTCCTTCAAATATCCGCTCGACTTGATCGGGGACATCGAATATATTCAACGTACCCCGTTTTTGAATACGGTCGAGGCGGTCACGTCAGTCGAGATGCTTGTCATTCGCTTCGAGGATTTGGTTCGACATGCCCACCACGATGTTGCGTGGTTACACTATTTATTAGAAGAGATCACAAGAAAATTTGAACGGAAATCACAATCACTCAGCTTCAATTTGTTCTATCCCGTTGAAGTACGCTTAGCGAGTTATCTGTTATCGATGACGCCGAATGACCAAACACTCGGCTCGACTGTCTACCAATTGACGGATATCGCTGATTTGATTGGGACGAGTTATCGTCATGTGAATCGGACGCTCCGGCGTTTCGTCGAAGCAGGCTTGATTGAACGAAATCGTCGGGTGATTACGCTCGTTGATCGGGAGGGCTTGTTGGAGATTGTCGGGGAGAGTATTTATGAATAGGAGGGAAGAATCATGGCGATTGGAATGATGCTTGCCATCTTCGGCGGGATGCTCGTCTGTGTGCAAAACACCTTTAACGCCAACGTCAAGAAGCGTGTCGGCGCATGGGCGACGACGACGCTCGTTCTCTGTCTTGGATTTTTAGCATCGCTACTCATTGGGTTGTTTCAAGAAGGTGGTGGCTTGTTCCGAGTAGAGGAGATGGAGACATGGTACTGGTTCAGCGGAATACTCGGCGTCGGGGTCGTCATGAGTGTGACGCAAGGGGTTGAGCGCCTCGGGCCGAGTTACGCGATCTCAATCGTTATGGTGTCTCAAATCTTATTCGCGCTCCTCTGGGATACGTTAGGGTGGTTCGGATTGACGGCCGTCCCGTTCACATGGAAGACGGTCGTCGGGATTGTGTTGATCGTCGGTGGGGTACTCGTGTTTCAGTTGAGCGGAAAGGTACAACAAACTCGCAAGTCGATTAACCGTGCGAGTTAAATCTTAAAAAGAAGTACCACATTTTGAACGAATCTTTTTTAATAAAGACACGTATAATTTAGAAAAACAGGATGGAAGGGGTAATCATATGCTACAAGTGATGGACATGGCATGGGCAATCTTGAATCTAGGATTGTTGACGATGATTGGAGTCTTTTTATTCCGATTCATTCGCCGAGACTTAAATTGATTAGCATCTGACAATCGTCAGGTGCTTTTTCCTTTTTAATGGAAAAACCTCGAAAGTTTGCTTATAGATTGATAAGATATAGATATCGGTAAATTGGATTTTTTTTACTTTTGGAGGGGTGCTGGATGTTACGTGAAGAACGAATGGAATACTTGTACGACAAATCATGGACTAAAAAGGGTCCGCTACTAGTGATTATCATCGGGGTAGTGACAGCGCTTTGGTTATTGTTCAATGATTCAAGAATGAGCCTATCCCTGTTCATCTTTTGTGCGGCGATGCTCATGCCGCTTCTGGTAGCGACGTGGCATAAAATCCAGTTGTTTTTACAATTTAATGACTCATCCACGTACCAGCGCTTTATTTATCTGAAGGGTATGCTTCAGTTTATTCTTTTGATTGGTGTCATATCGATGATGGCGCTCTATGCACTGAAGTACATATCGCTTGATACGTTAAGCCTTGGCTGTGCGACGCTGATTGCGAGTTGCCTTATTCTCGAGTCGTGGGTCGATTGGAAGATTCTAAAGATTGATGACGAGCACGTGGTCGAAAGTTTGTTGGGATTGATGAATCGTGAGAAGCGTAGGAAATGAAACTAATCGAGAGCAGGTTTCATAAATCAAAATAACGAAAACACATGAGGGGGATTCGATGGTAGACCATGAAGTTAGATTAGAACGGATGTTGAAGGATGATGAGAAGCGAAAGAAGCAATTGACCCTTCCATTGGTTGGGGCCATCATCTTGACTTTCTTCTATATATGGACGACGAACGTCTTCTTGTTGTATGCCATGATTTTTTTCGGACAATTTCCTGCCCTATATAAATCATGGCACCGCAAGAAGTTATTACTTTCATTTAACGAGGACAAACGGTATCAACAACTCGTGCGATCCGAATTTTTATTGGGTCTTACCTCGCCGTTACTTGTTCTCATACTGATTGCCAGTGTGGAGCTTGAGTGGATTTCATTGTTCACGTTCGTCATCGTTGCATTAATCGGAATCATGGTTCTGTTGATTCTCAGTTTTCCAATCGACCGCAAGCTAAAAGAAATCGATCCGTTACACGTGACGGGAGTCGAACTCGGTCATGTCCAGTTGCAACGGAAAAAACGAAAAAGTGAAGCGTGATGAATAAACAAGAACGCCTCCCCAAAATGGTGGAACAGGATCTCGACGCACGAGGAATCAGCACACTATTTGGCACCATCGGTCTGTTTCTCTTTCTCGTTGTTTCAGTCATAAAAGGTGTCACGGTGACGACGGTTGCCTTGTCTTTGCTCGTGGCCCAACTGCCGATGCTCTATCAAGCATGGCGACGGATGAAGTTGTTACGTACATTTAATGAAGACGAGGAATACCAACGCCTCGTTCGTCGGGAATTTCTCATTATCGTCGCCATGTTTGGATCACTTGGTGTATTTACTTTCCTCACGTGGTTCGTGTTGGATTCGATGCAGGAACTACTCGGTGTCGTATTGATTGGCATCATTCCGCTTCTCATCTTGTACGTGTCGATGGACCGTAAACTACGTGAAGCGGATCCAGAGCATGTGACGAATCGAGAGTTACGACGCGCACATCGTGAACAATAAAAGTCAGCCCTGACACACGTCAGAGCTGATTTTTTTTGAGTTCATGGAAATGAGAATGCCGCAGACGACCATACCGATTGTATAGAATATAAACCGGTGTCGTTCCCAAAACGAGTCATTCATCGTGTCACCGCCACATCATCGAGCGGCGTGTCGACCATGCGAACGAACGCTTCGTCCGGGTCGGTCGTTCCAGATTCTTTGAGCCAGTCCTGGAAGTCCCCTTCATATAAAATGCATCCGCCATGCAGGAAGATGACATGGGCATCGAGTTGAGCCAAGTCGTGTAACTGATGTGTTGAGATGAGACATATCTTGCCCTCGTCGACGAGTCGCTGTAGGCGACGCATGATTTGAATGCGGGACGCCGGGTCTACCCCGCTCGTCGGCTCGTCAAATAAATAGAGAGAACGTTTGATGGAAGATAAGAGCGTCACGAAGAGCCATTTCTTCTCCCCGACCGACATCTTCCCGAGTTTCATCGTCCATAGATGTTCGAACAGTTCTTGTTCTCGGGACGTTGAGAGGTTGTTCACATAAGACTCGAGTTTCTTGAAGTCGGGGCGCTGCGACAGACGTCCGATGAAATAGGCGAAGTCTTTGCCTGTCAATTCGTGATGGTTATACATGAGTTGCGTTAAATAGAGCATATCCGTCGTCGGAACGAGTTCGAGTGATGCTTTGTCGACCGGAAGTGCCCCGGTCATACAATCAAACAGTGTCGTTTTCCCGGCACCGTTTTGTCCGATCAAAACGTTCAGCTTATTCGGCTGTAGTGTGAACGAGACGCCGTCGAGAACAGGACGTGTCGCTTTCGGGTAGCGATAAGTGAGTTGGTTTACGTGCATAAGAACCTCCTAGCGTGTCATGAGTGAGACGAGACTGAAGCGTTTCAACGCAATCGCTCCGATGATGAAATACCCAAGTACGGAGAGGCCTGTCGCCCATACTCCGAACGAGAACTCGACTTGAGTCGTCAGGTGCAGCAACCCGAGCGCGAATTCATGAAGCGCGTAGAACGGGTTGAAGAAGCTGAACCAGTAATCGGGTGAGTTGATTGCCAATAAAAAGAGCGGAAACATCAGAATGTTCGCGAACGTCCCGAGACTCGACACTTTCACCGGCAGTGCCGTGATGGCGACACTGGCAACCGCGAACGGGATACTCCCGATCAATACGAGTAGAGACGTTGCAATCAACTTGAACGAGAAAAAGCCATGAACGAGCGTAACGACCGTTGTGAATAAGAGTAAGCTGATCGAGGCGAATAAGAGTTGCGCCAAGATGACGGCGATGACATATGTCAGTTTGTTGCCTGAAATCATCACGTACGTTTTCATCAGTCCGTATTCACGCATGCGAGCGAGTTCGATGCCGACACCGTTCACATATGTAGCAAGAATGATATACACCCAGAAATAAGAGAGCCCTGGGTAGTATTCCGCTGTCGTTGCTTGGCGAATATCTGAAAACGACTGCGTCAAGGCGATTATGAGTGGGATCCCGAGCGTCCAAATGAATGGAATCTTATCGGTGACGACAACTTTGGCATACATAAAGAAATAGCTTGTGATTTGATACATCCTGTTCCTCCGCTTGTATGTTTGATTGTTTGTATCGTAGCACAATATACGGAAGTTGATTGGAAAAAGTTTCAAAAAATAATCCCTCATAGCGAATGAGGGATAGAAGAAAATCATTTCACTTTGTCGCGTTTCGCGATCTTGTCGCTCACCTGCTGACCGCTCAACGTGACCATCGGCATGCCACCGCCCGGGTTGACGGTCCCGCCGACGAAATAGAGGTTGTGATAGAGTTCGCTCTGTTTTTTATGCTTGAAGCCACCGTTTCGATTCTTGTCGGCGACCGTTCCGTAAATGGCTCCGCGGTCCGATCCATACGTCCGCTCGATATCGTGAGGCGTCCACACGTCGCGTGTCACGGTATGTTCACGCAGACCATCGAGACCCATTCGTTCCAACTTATCGAGCACACGCTCTTCAAAAGCGGCGTACTCTTCTTCGGTGAACGGCACATCTTGGATATACGGGATGTGTGGCAAGATTTTGATATTCTCATGTCCTGGCGGTGCCTGGGTCGGGTCGGTCTTGTTGACGTTCACGAGGTAAATCGTCGGATCGTCTGGAAGTTCATGTTTCTCAAAAATTTTATTCATCTGTTCATGTAAGTTCTCAGAGAAGAAAAAGTTATGATGGGCCAGTTGTGGATAGGCTTTCTTCACGCCGAGATGAAGGACGAATCCGGAGCTCGCCGGTTCGTATTTATCAACGAGTTTGTCGACGTACTGTTCGTCCGCATCGACCATCTTCTGATAGAACGGAATGACTTCCATGTTCGAGACGAAATAGTCGGCTGAACGGAGACGTCCATCCTCAAGCTCGATCGCTGAAATTTTTTCATTCACCGTATAGGCACGAACCACGCCTTCGCCGATATGTAGCTTCACACCGATCTCTTCGGCGAGCTTCGTCAAGCCTTCCGCAAGCTTATGGGTCCCGCCTTCGACGTACCAACAACCTTGGGCATACTGCATGTAAATCATCATGTTGAGGACGGCTGGTGCATTATACGGAGACGATCCGACATATTTGACGTAATACGACAGCATATCCCGAAGATGTGGATTACTGATCCGTTTCTTGATGGCGCTATACATCGTCGACGTCAAATCGAATCCGAAGAGCGTCGGGAAAATACCTGTCTTCATGACCGCTTCTAAAGGTGACTCAAACCCTTCCGCCAAGTATCCCTTCTCCGTCGTCTTATAGATGCGCGCTGCATAATTCAACAGTTCACGATATTCTTGCATGTCTTTTCGAGAGAGGGAAGGATTCGCCCGTTGCATCTGTTCGAGGTCATGATAGAGATCGAGGACGGTCTCGTCCGGGAAGAATGAGCGCCATTCGAGCTCTAACCGTTTGATGGACACATAGTCTTCCATGCGTTTGTTGCTTCCGCGGAACAGCTTGTCGAAGATGTGGGGCATCGTTAAAATCGACGGTCCGAGGTCGAAGCCGAATCCGTCCTGTTCGAGCCGATTCACTTTTCCCCCGATATGGTCGTTCTTTTCGTAAAGTGAGACGTCGTAACCTTTTTGAGCGAGTGAGATGGCCGCTGACAAGCCGCCGAGGCCACCGCCGATGACGATGACCGACTTATCCACTGATGGCATATATTCTCCGCCTTTCCGAAGTGTTATTTTCAAAAAACAGAATGATTGCTACCTCTTCTATTCCCGTTTCTAAATGAAATGAACATGCTTTTACGGATTTGCCACATCCACAAAGATGTCATCCCTGAACCGGGGAAAGTTTTGTATAGTTAGGCTAGAAGCATAGGACGGAGTCTAGATGAAGGTAGGAATATAAGATGATCGTAAAAACAATCACACTTCACTTTGCGAACGGCGATGAAATCACCATCCCGTTTGATGATATTGAATCGTGTCGGATGCATGATATTCAAGACGGGATGCGTGTTGCGGCGGATGGTCATTTGATTAAAGAAAAAGTGATGCATGGGCTCGACCTCGTGTTAAAAGACTCAGTGAATCAAATCGAGTGGGACGGTCAAGGTAGAGCGTTTGACCGTATCTTAGGTATGTCGGATTTACAACATCTCGCCTTCGAGTTTGAAGGGATGCGAGGCAAGTCATACCGCATCGCCTGGCATGATCTGGAGGCGGTACAGAACGCTTACCAGACGACAACGGAAGACAATGGGAACTTGCATGTGCATGTTCGCGTCTCATAAACAAAGCCTCTCGCAAAAGTAGCGAGAGGCTTCATTCGTGTGACTTCACACCGCCGGCGACGAGCGGTCCTTCATAGGTGATCGTATAGATAATCCGGGCGATGTCTTCCGCTGTCTCTTCTGCGGACGGATTGTTCAACCACTCGTAGATGACGCCCATGTGAGCCGAAGACAGATAGGCGACGAGATATGGAGGCGGGACCATCATCTTGTCCGGATCAAATAAGGTTACCGGGGAGCGCTGAAAGAGGGCCGCCTGCATGAACTTTCGAAGTTTTGCCTGGAACGTCGGATCTCCGTTCGGTCCGAGGAGCGGCTTCATGATGATTTGGTTGTCTTCGATGAAACGAATAAACGGAACGAGATAATAATACGACTTGTCAGTTCGCTCGTCTCCAAAGATGTGAGGGAGATGATGAATCAACTTTTGTTCAGCCTCTTCAAAGATTTCGTTGACGCATTTCTCCATCAACTCGAACTTATCCACATAGTGGCTATAAAAGGTGCCCCGATTGATGCCGGCTCGTTCAGTCAATTGCTTGACGGTGACGCCTTCAAATCCCTGTTCTTCAATGAGACTGAAGAAGGCATCTTTGATCAGTTTTTTCGTTCGAATCACGCGTAAGTCAGTTTGTTCCATCCTTTTTCTCCTTTTCCTCAACACATTCATTCCATCTGTCGGAAAACCGACACGATGACCGATATTGACGATTGTTGCCACCATGAACGGGGTCTATACTGAACATATAAACCAACACGGTGTCGATTATCTTGAGTATACACGATGAGGCGCCGAAAAGGAGTGACAGAAATGAACATTCAACTGCAACACGTTGAGAAGTCGTTCGGCGACCAGCTCGCCATCGACAACATCGACTTTACCATTCCATCCGGTGAGATTTGTTGCTTACTCGGACCATCTGGATCGGGGAAGACGACCCTCATCCGACTCATGATCGGTGCCCTCGCACCGGACAAAGGAAGTGTCCATATCGGTGAAACGAAAATGCCAAACATGGACATGCTCCAACAAATCGGATTTATGCCGCAGAACGATGGCTTGTACGAAGACTTGTCGGCCGAGGCGAACCTCGCCTTCTTCGGATCAATCTATAAGTTAGGGAAAAAGGCGCTCCAAGAACGCATCACCGAAGTGCTCGACCTTGTCGATTTAGCGAACGACCGGCATAAGCTCGTCCGTAATTTTTCAGGCGGGATGAAGAAACGTCTTTCCTTGGCTATCGCCATTTTGCATAAGCCAGATGTGTTGTTTCTTGATGAACCGACGGTCGGAATTGACCCGATTTTACGCCGCCAGATTTGGGATCAGTTTCAAACGATTCGAGCGGAAGGGACGACCATCATCGTCTCGACGCACGTCATGGACGAAGTGCTCGAGTGTGACCGGGCCGCACTCGTCTACAATGGACGATTGATTGCGTACGACCACGTGCAAGCCTTGCTCGACCAGACCGAAAACGGTCGCGTCGAAGAACTGTTCTTGATTGCCGGGAAAGAGGAGGTGGGTGACCATGCGTAACTTAGCGAAACGTGTTATCTTTCAGACGTTAAATGATAAGCGAAGCGTCGCCTTGATTTTGATTGCGCCACTTCTCATTTTGACACTCGTCTACTTCCTACTCGGTGACTCGGATTACGTGCCGACTGTCGTCCTCGACGACAACGCACCCGAACAGCTCGTCGATGCGTTTAAAGACGAGACGCTCGAAGTGGAACAGGCATTGTTCGATGATCCAAAAGCATATATCGAAGACAATGAACACGTCGATGCCGTCTTTGAAATGGATCAGGAAGGAACGACCATCACGTTACGTGAACCGTCGACGAAGTCGTCGAAGGCGGTTGGTGAGATTCAAGATGCGTTGACGACGCTCAATCCTGCAGCTGAAATCGATACGTCATTCGTCTATGGAGAAGAAGGACAGTCGACGTTCGATTCGTTCGGCTTCGTCTTCCTATCCCTCTTCTCGTTCTTCTTCGTGTTCATCCTATCTGCGATGGCACTCGTCAAAGAACGGAGTGGGGGCACACTCGAACGACTCTTGATGACCCCAATCAAACGAGGACAGGTCATTTTAGGATATACGCTCGGGTACGGAACGTTTGCGGTGATTCAGTCAATTTTCATCGTACTCTATTCGATTTATGTGCTCGGTCTGTCTTCGCTCGGGAATATGGCGTGGGTCATGTTGACGATGCTACTCATGGCGGGGACCGCGGTACTCTTCGGGGCGACCATCTCGGTGTTTGCCCGGTCGGAACTGCAAGTCGTACAGATGATCCCGTTCACGATCATCCCGCAAGTGTTCTTCTCGGGACTCATCCCACTCGATTTGATTCCATATGGTCTCGGGAACTTGAGTTACATCATGCCAATCTTTTACGGGGCAACAGCGATCAAGGAAGTCATGATTTACGGGAGTGGTTTCTCAGGGATTTGGATGTATTTACTCGGGCTGATTTTATATGCAGGTGTCTTGTATCTTTTGAACATGCGAGCGCTCGGGAAATACAGAGGACATTGAACTAGATAAACCTTAAACGAAAGTCGTGATGCTATTAGAGTATGACGGCTTTTTTTGTTGGTCGATAAAAAAAGCACTCGGACGATTGTCCGAAATGCTCATTAGCGTTTGAGTAACAACATCACGCCGGTCACGAATAATGCGATTCCGCTCGCGAGTCTGACTTGTTTGCACGTCACGTTCTTTCACCCCTATATTTCTTCATCTTTTTGTTTTAGCGACACGTTTTGGTGTTTTCGACATTTCTTGATAAATCGAAAGAATCTCATCCCCGTAATTTCCTTTCGGCTGCATGGCCCACTTTTGGTGAAGAGATGGCCACGTCTTCGCAGAGCCTCGCTTGACGAGATGGAAGCGTGGGTCGACTTGTTTCGTATTCAATGCATCGTTTGAAGCGTATGCTTTTAGATGTTGAATTTGAGCAGTCACTCCTTGAAGTGGAGAACGGAAAAAGTGACCTTTTACGCCATTTCCAGTCGTCCCGATTCCGGAGTAGTTGTGCTGCTTCGGAAGGACATCGCCGCCATAACGGAAATAGCCGGTCTCTTTCAATGCTTGTGCGAAGGCGACATCCCCACGAACGCCTTCCTTAGCGCCGATGATGAAGAAGAGTTTCGCCAAATCTTCGACAGACGTTTTCGCGAGCCGGACATCACGAGGATTCTTCTTTTTTACGTAATCCGCCATTTGTTGCGGAGTCAAAGCCGATACTCCCATAATAGCACGATTCTGCTTCTTCGGGGCCGCCTCAACGATTGATGCGGTCGAGAGAAGAGAAGATGTGATCAGCAGAAATGCGATCATCAAGCAAAACACTTTTTTCATCGTATGTACCCTCCTAAACGAATCCTATCCATTGAGAAATAATACCATTAAAAAGTAAGATTGACCCATTATTGTAATGATTATTGTGTACCGAATACATTCATTCTTGTTTATAGTAAACGTATAAAGAAATAGGAGGAAATAATGTGTACAGAGCCTACCAGTTTAAATTGAGCTTAATGGATGGAGATGAACCGATATGGCGTCGTTTTGTCATTCCGGCCGAAACGAATTTCAAGCGACTCCATGATGCGATACAACTAGTGATGTGGTGGGATGATGAACATTTGGCAAAATTTGAAGACGATCTTCGAGAGCCGACGTTTCGCTTCGTCCTTTTCCCTGATGAGGCCTATGATCACAAAGAACATCTCGCCTATCTAAAGAGTAAATCAGAATTGAGCGAGTTTGAGCGTCTTATGTTGAGCCGTTTACAGCGAGTGAAAGTAAGGCACATGAAAAATGTTAAACTTCCAACAATTATTGAGAAGCATCCGGTTCTTTACTACACGTACGATTACGGAGAAGACTGGACGCATGAGCTAGCGTTTGAGGGAGTGATTGAAGACTATCCTAATCCATACCCAACTGTGACGGAGTGGGTTGGAGAGACACCTCACGAAGGCGTTGGAGGTTGGGAAGGAAATCAGATGATTCGGAAAATTTCGGACGACCCGACACATCCAGAGCATGAAGAATATAGAGAAGCGTCAAAAGGTGTTCAGGCGTTTGATGTCGATAAAATCAATCACATGCTGGAAGTGTATGTGACGTTAAAAAAATAAATAGCGCGTGAAGAGACCGAGTTGCGATGCGATTCGGTTTTTTTAATTTTAGTAGATTTTCATAGGCTAGCAACTCGGGACCTAAAAAGAAAAAGTACCCACCTTAAGTAAAATAATGTAATAAAATAAGGAGGTGTTAAGCATTAACGTGTTGAAAAAATAATAGGTCTAAAGAAAGGGTGAGAGAGTGGATTACATTGCACATGTTCGATCATCTGACCATGCGATTCAAACTGTCAAAGAACACCTGTTAGATGCCCAAGAACTTGCCGAAAAGTGGGGGATTGCTTTAAACATTTCTAAAGTGTGTGGTCTGGCTGCTTTACTGCATGACCTAGGAAAGTATAGCGATGCTTTTCAGGACTATATACGTAGAGCTACCTCAGGAGAAAAAGCGACTCGTGGGGAAGTCGATCACGCAACTGCCGGAGGCCGTTTGCTTTTTGACATGCTGAAAGGTACGAGTGAAACGAAGCAATTACTGGCAGAGATAGTTAGCAATGCAATTATCTCACATCATGGGAATCTCCATGACTATGTATCAGGAGAAGAGTCTCCGTTTTTAAAACGAGTCGAAATGAGAGCGCTTGAAGAATATGAACTCTGTAAATATCGCTTCTTTGATGAAGTGATGTCTGAGTCTGATTTAAATCGATATGTTGAATCAGCTCATTTAGAAATGTTGGAATACTTTAAAAAAGTAGGACAGACTTGAATCGCACCTCATGCAGGTGCGTGGATTGAAATTATGAAAGTAAAGAACGAGAGTCAAGCTTATGTATCGCACCTCGCATAGGTGCGTGGATTGAAATTAGACTTATGTATTTGTAGAACAGAAGAAAACAAAGTTTGCGCCTAACGTTGGTGAATGATCTGAAATTTCAATTTGAAAAAAGTCGTTCTGAATGATGAGTTCAGAACGACTTTTCCATATTAATTCGCTTGTTTTAATTCTTCCACAGTTTCTACTTGGTCATCAAACTTACGAACATCTACGCGCTTCACGAAGAACGCAAGGACGAGCGCCAAGAGGTTCATCCCGAGTGCGACGTAAAATGAATATTGAATCCCAGACAAGAGGGCTTGCTGAGTGATAGCACCCATCGAACTTTCTGTGAGTGTCGCAGGATCGATTCCTGTCATCAGTGATTCAGCTTCTGTGCGTGTCACTGAGTTCATGATGGTCACGAGTACTGCCGTACCAATCGCACCGGATACTTGTTGGGCCGTGTTGTTGATAGCCGTTCCGTGCGGGTTGAGGCGAGTCGGTAACTGATTCAGTCCATTAGTCATGATCGGCATCATGACCATCGACATCCCAAACATACGCAACGTGTACGTTAAGACGATGTACGTATACGTTGAATCGAGCTGGACGTTTGCAAGCATGTACGTCGATACGGCGGTGATTGTCAATCCGGTAAGTGCCAAAAATTTTGGCCCGAATCGGTCAAACAGTTTACCTGTGATCGGCGACATGATTCCCATGATGATCGCACCAGGAAGAAGCATGAGCCCTGAATCGAGTGGTGAGATACCACGTACGCTTTGGACGTAAGCCGGCGTCAAAATCATACCGGAGAACATGGCGACCGCGTTGACCATCGCAATGACTGACGCGAGAGCAAACATCGGATGTTTGTAAGCACGCAAGTCGAGCAATGGTTTTTCCATATGGAGCTGACGGTAGATGAAGGCGATCAATGAGATGGCACCGACAATCATCGTCGTTAAGACGATTGGGTTATCCCAACCGTCCGAGCTTGCCGAGCTGACTCCGTACAAAATTCCACCAAATCCGAGTGTAGATAAGACGAGCGACAAGTAGTCGAGTGACTGGTCTTTGTTTTGGACCATGACGTTTTCCGCTTTCCAAAAAGCGAGCGCGAGACCGATGATGGCGAGCGGTAAAATCATTTCGAATAAGACGCGCCAATCATAGTACTCGACGATATAACCTGAGAGTGTCGGCCCGATCGCAGGTGCCGAGATCATGACGAGCCCGAAGATTCCCATCGCCATTCCACGTTTTTCACGTGGGAAGCTGACGAGCATGACGTTCATCAAGAGTGGCCCCATTGTCGATGCGCCGACGGCTTGAATCATCCGACCGCTCAACAGCCAGCCGAAGCTTGGTGAAAATGCGGCGATAGCCGTACCGATGGCGAATATACTCATCGAGGTGATGAACAAGCTTCGGTTAGAAAAACGAGTGATTAAATAGGCGGATGCCGGGACGAGTACACCTGTCACGAGCATAAAGCCTGTCGCAAGCCATTGTACGGTCGAGTAGTCTGCAATCTCGAGATCGACCATGATCGATGGGAGTGCGACGTTGAGTAATGAGTTGTTTAAAAATGCGATGAACGCACCCGCAAAGAGGACCGCCAACATAACGTAAGGCGGTTTCTTTTGGAATTCTGGTTTCATATGGATTGCTCCTTTATTTTCTAAATAGTTATGTGTTGGTAAGTGTCGATGAAATGATTTTATACCCGTTGTATAAATAAAGCAACCATTTTGTACTATTAGTCTAAAATGGTTTTCGGTGCTATAGTAAAGGTACATATTAGACAGAACGGAGTCATAAAAGAATGAAAGAGAAAAAGAGAAAAGTCGCAGACATTGCCATGTCTCTCTTCATTGAAAATGGAGTGCAACACACATCGGTGCAAGAGATTATTGATCGTGCCAATATCTCCAAAGGGACGTTTTATAACTATTTCTCATCGAAGACGGATTGTGTCGCCAGTATCCTCGAGAACTTACGATATGATGCAGGGCAGCGCCGGATTGAGATGCAGATGGGGCGGGATAAACGAGATCGTGACGTATTTATCGAGCAAATCTCGATATTGATTCAATTGAACGAAGAACGGAACTTGCATGCGTTATTTGAATCGATCATGTCGTCAAACGAGAATGAATTGAAGAAACTCGTACTCCAACATCGCATTTATGAAATTGAGTGGATTGCGATGCGTTTGACGGAAATCATTGGAGAATCCGTGAGACCATATTCGATGGAATTGACGGTGCTCTTCAATGGGATGTTGCAACATATCTTGTTTACGAACCGAATCACGAATGCCGCTTACTCTCCTCAAAAGGTCGTGCGCAGTTTATATACGTATGTCGAATTGATTGCCGCACGAATGATGGAGACAGGGGAGCATGTCTTAAATCCGGTCACGGTCGAGCAAATGCGTGGGACGACAGATAAACATCTTGTCACAATCGAAGAATTGAACGAGATGGCTGCTCGCATCGAAGAGCATGTCGAGATGACGGAAGAACAACGAGATTTGTTTGATGCAATCTCACATGAACTGAAACAGGAACGCCTTCGGAAAATTATCTTAGAGCAGTTGTTGAAGCCGTTCCAGCGTCTATTTAAAGGCGTGACAGGCGAGACAGAAGTACAAAAGTTTACGAATCTCGTCTGGTTGTATACGCGGACACATTAAGGACAAAAATTTCTCGATACAGTAATATAGAAGAAACAAGGAATGGAAAAAAGAATTAAAAAGTTTCCTCGAAAAAGAATTGATTCCTACAAATCCATACGCTACAATCAAATTACCGAAAGCGCTTTCGGGAAGAGGAGAATGACATGGGTACGATTTATGATTTAGCCAAAAAAACAGGATTCTCAATCACGACAGTGTCCAAAGCGTTGAACAATTACAAAGACGTGAGCGACAAGACGAGAGCGAAAATTCTTCAAGCCGCTGCTGAGATGGACTACTTGCCGAACGCACATGCCCAGTCGTTATCGACGAAAAAATCATGGGCGATCGGGGTCATGTTCTCAGAGGCGAACGAAGTCGGGATGAAACACCCGTTCTTCAACGGAATCATCGAAAGTTTTCGTCACGCGACAGAGGAGCAAGGCTACGATTTGATTTTCGCCTCGCGGAATCTGCGCAATCGTGACATGAGTTATCTCGAACACTTCAAACACCGTGCGGTCGACGGCATCGTCGTCATCTGCTCGGACCGAATGGATGAGCAAGTTCAGGAGCTCATGCGAAGCGACATCCCAATCGTCGTCGTCGATATGGACAGCGCCAATTGTAGCGTCGTCTATTCCGATAACATCGAAGGGGCGCGCCTCGCTGTGAATTACCTCCATGAACTCGGTCACCAAAAAATTGCCCACATCGCTGGGGATGAAACAATTGACGCCGGAGCGGCGCGAATCAAAGGATATGAACTTGCGATGCAAGAACTGAACCTTCCGATTCGACCAGGCTACCTCGTCAACGCCGGTTTCTTCTCAGTCGAGGAAGGGAAGCAAGCGATGGAACGATTGCTTGAACTAGACGATCGACCGACTGCAGTCTTTGTGGCCGGGGATCAAATGGCGATCGGTGTCATCGATGCGATTCACGAACATGGTCTTCACGTTCCGAATGACATCTCGGTCATCGGATACGACGATATTGAAATGATCCAATACATCACGCCGAAACTGACCACGATTCGCCAAGATACGGACGAAATCGGGGAAGCGGCAGCAGAACTCTTACTTGAACAGATGACCGTGAAAGAGCGACTTACAGAACGTCGCATCATTCCGGTACGCTTAGTCGAACGGGCGTCTTGTGCGCCAGTTAAACAGTAACCTATAGTGAATGATATTTCGAAGTCGCTCTCTTTTCTTCAGCGGATGGAGAGAGGAGCGCGATTTCGAAAGTCATTTTGAAAGAAATCGAAACCGCTTTCGATATTTTATTTTTGGCTAAACCGAAAGCGCTTTCGATAATTTTAAAACTCTTCTTGCAAGCGCTTTCTAACATTACTTATAAAAAAGGATGGGAACAACACATGCGTAAATTAGTCAGCTTACTTACACTCGGAGCACTTTCAGTTGGCGTCTTGAGCGGCTGCTCAGACAGTGAAGGCGGAGCTTCAGAATCAAAAGATGACGTTTTAAAAGTTTGGTCATTTACGGACGAGTTAAAAGAACCAATTAAAACATATGAAGAGAAAAACGGTGTCAAAGTTGAATTGACAATCGTTCCAATCGCAGACTATCCAACGAAGTTGAAGCCAGCTCTTGAAAGCGGCGTCGGCGCACCAGACGTCTTCACAGGAGAAATCGCCTTCCTCAAACAATGGGTCGACGCTGGATATTGGGAAAACCTTTCAGACGAGCCGTACAGTGTCGATGAGATCGCAGACAACTATGTCCCTTACGTCTTTGACCTCGGGAAAGACAAAGACGGAAACGTTCGCGCTCTCTCATGGCAAACGACACCAGGTGGCGTTTACTACAAACGTAGCCTAGCAAAAGAAGTGCTCGGTACAGATGACCCGACTGAAATCGGTGACATGATGAGCTCGATGGACGGCGTCTTCGAAGTTGCTGAAAAAATGAAACAAAAAGGATACAAGATGTTCCCGGATGAAGGTTCAATTCGTTGGTTCTCACAAGGGGCAAACCCAGAAGCGTGGGTTAACGACAAGAACGAACTCGTCTTGACGGAAGATAAGATCAACTACATGGATTATGCGAAGGAACTTCGTGAGAAGCAATACACGGCTCTCGCACCGGAATGGTCACCATCTTGGTTCGAAGGAATGGATAAGCCGATCAAAGTGAAAGAGAACGGAAAAGAGACAGAAACACAAGTCTTCTCGTATGTCCTTCCAACTTGGGGTCTCCACTCTGTATTAAAAGAGAACGCGAAGGATACTGCAGGTGACTGGGCTGTAACTAGCGGACCAAGCCCATACTTCTGGGGCGGCACGTGGCTTGGCGTTTACAAAGATTCTAAAAACAAAGAAGCAGCTTACGACTTCGTCAAACTCATGACGCAAGATGAAGAGTTCTTGACAGAGTGGGCACAAGAAACAGGCGACGTACTTGCCTTCAACCCGGTTACAGACAAAATCAAAGACGATTTCAGTGAAGAGTTCCTCGGCGGACAGAACAACTATGAGTTCTTCCTCGACGAAGCAGATGAGATTACTCCAGGAATCGTCACGAAATACGACCAACAGCTCGACACGCTTTATGGTGCATCGGTCCTTCAATATGTAGAAGGTAAGAAGTCGAAAGAAGAAGCGATTGAGGAGTTCAAGAAACAAGCGAAAAACGCTTACCCAGACATCGTTGTAGACTGACGATGACCAACACGAGGGGGGATCCCCCCCTCGGTTCTTATGGAAGGAGAAATACACGTGAAAAAACTAGATCGTTACGGCTATCTGTTCATCGCCCCGTTCTGGGTCGTCTTCTTGACGTTCAGCATCTATCCGGTCCTCTTAACGCTTTACTATAGCTTTACGAACTATACGGGAAGCCCAGGTGAAGAGGTCGTCGGGTTTGCGAACTATGCACGGTTGTTGACGGATACGTACTTTATCGAGGCGTTTTTCAACACCATCAAGATTTGGGGAATCAACTTCGTCTTGCAGATCGGGGTAGCACTTCTATTAGCACTCATCTTCTCGGATCTCCGTTTGAAGTTAAAAGGACTCTCGTTCTTCCGTTCGTTCTTCTATCTTCCTAACTTGATCACGATCAGTTCGGTCGCGCTCTTGTTCGGTATTTTGCTCGACTGGCAGCACGGTTCACTCAACATGGTGTTGATGAAAATCGGCTTGATTTCAGATCCAATCAACTGGTTGGCAGAACCGGTGACGGCACAGTTATCCGTTTCACTCATCTTGACATGGATGTGGTTCGGTCACTCCTTCATCATCGTCATGGCTGGAGTATCGGGCATCTCGACAGATTACTTTGAAGCCGCTCACATCGACGGTGCGAACCGCTGGCAGATGTTCACGAAAGTGACGTTGCCACTCTTAAAGCCGATTCTTCTCTACATCATGATTACGTCACTCATCGGTGGACTTCAGTTGTTCGACCTTCCGATGTTGATTACCGATGGAATTGGTTCACCAGACGGTTCATTGAACACGATGGTACTTTATTTGTACAACCAAGCCTTCAAGTACAACAACTACGGCTACGCATCTGCGGTCGCTTACGGCCTATTCTTGATTACGCTCATCTTCTCGGCGATCGTCTTCAAAGGTATGTTCCGCAATGAACGCACAGCACAGAAGAAGGGGGCGTAAGCGATGGAACAAAATGCAGAAACACGGCGTATGCTTCCTGATAGCGAAGCGCAGCCGAAACGTAAAGAAGACCGTCCACTCAAAATGGCGCCACCTTCGAAGAAAAAAACAAACAAACGCTTTGCGCGAGGGTTGATCTATACAGCACTGATCCTCCTCGCCATCGTCTGCTTCATCCCGTTCCTCATGATGATCGTCAACGCGACACGGACGAACGGAGAAATCATGGCTGGTTTCTCACTTCTCCCGGGGACGGCGCTCGCAGAGAACTATGCGACGCTCAGCGAATACATTAACATCTGGAACGGCTTCAAGAACAGTTTGATCATCTCGGTATCGGTGACGGTGCTGTCTGGTTACTTCTCAGCCCTCACGGCGTACGGCTTCTCGTTCTACAATTTCAAAGGGAAGAATGCGATGTTCATCTTCATGCTCGTCATGATGATGGTGCCGGCACAACTTGGACTCATCGGATTTTACGAGATCTCGAAGACGCTCGGCATTCTCGATACGTTCATCCCATTGATCGTCCCGGCGATTGCGACACCATTCACCGTCTTCTTCATCCGTCAGTACACGCAAGCGACGCTTCACATCAGCTTGATTGAAGCGGCACGGATTGACGGTGCGAGCGAGCTGCGTATTTTCCACACCATCGCACTTCCGATGATGATGCCGGCGATTGCGACGATGTCGATCTTTACGTTCATCGGCTCGTGGAACAACTACTTGATGCCACTTGTCCTCTTGTTCTCTCCTGAGAAATACACGTTGCCTGTCTTGATGGGCTTCTTGAAAGGATCACAAGTCGCAGAGAACCTTGGCTCGCTTTACCTAGGCATCGCGATCTCGGTCGTCCCGATCATGATTGCCTTCTTGTTCCTCTCGAAGTACATCGTCAGCAGTATTTCGGCAGGTGCTGTCAAAGAATAAATATAGAGAAAAGAGGAAAACACTATGCATTTTAAGAAAGACTTCGTATTCGGAACAGCCACGTCCTCGTACCAAATTGAAGGCGCACACAATGAAGGAGGCCGTACTCCTTCCATCTGGGATATGTTTTGTGACATCGACGGGCGCGTGTTTGAAAAGCATAACGGCGATGTCGCATGTGACCACTACCATCGTTACGAAGAAGACATTCAGCACATCAAAAAACTAGGTGTCGATACGTATCGATTCTCCATCGCGTGGCCACGCATCTTCCCTGCCAAGGGAGAGTATAACCCAGAAGGTATGGCGTTCTACAAAAACTTGGCGCTGCGTCTCCGTGAAGAAGGAATCAAACCAGCCGTCACCATTTATCATTGGGACCTTCCGATGTGGGCTCACGAAGAAGGTGGTTGGGTCAACCGTGAATCGGTCGACTGGTTCCTCGATTATGCGAAAGTCTGTTTTGAAGAGCTCGATGACATCGTCGACTCTTGGATCACTCATAATGAGCCTTGGTGTGCCGGCTTCCTTGGCTACCACGTCGGTGTTCACGCACCGGGTCATCGTGACATGAACGAAGCGGTACGCGCCGTGCACCACATGTTGTTGTCGCACGGAAAAGCGGTCGAATTGTTGAAGCGAGAGATGAAGTCCACGACCCCGATCGGTATCACGCTCAACTTGTCACCGATGTACGCGAAGACGGATTCGGCGAATGACCGCCTTGCGATGAACAATGCCGACGGGTATTCGAATCGCTGGTTCCTCGATCCGGTCTTCAAAGGTGAGTATCCGGTCGACATGATGAACTTGTTCTCCAAATATGTGCATAACTTCGATTTCATCCAATCGGGTGATATGGAGACCATCTCGACAGCTTGTGATTTCTTCGGCATCAACTTCTATAGCCGTGGCATTGTCGAGTTCAACGCAGCAAATGATTTTTTGAAGGCAGACGCTTACTCGGACTACGAGAAGACGGGCATGGGCTGGGATATCGCCCCGAACGAATTCAAAGACCTGATCCGTCGTTTACGCGCCGAGTATACTGACCTTCCCATCTACATTACAGAGAACGGCGCCGCATTTGACGACGTGCTAGAAAATGGCGAAGTCCATGACGATAACCGGATCGACTACGTCCGCCAGCACCTCGAAGCCGTCTCTGACTTGAACGATGAAGGCATGAACATTCAAGGCTACTACCTCTGGTCGCTCATGGATAATTTCGAATGGAGCTTCGGATACGAGAAGCGCTTCGGCATCCTCTATATCGACTTTGAGACGCAAGAGCGCATCTGGAAAGACAGCGCGAAGTGGTATGCCGGTGTCATCGCCGACCATAAGGCCAAACACGCGGATAGCGTCGAGGCGTAACATGCATCCATCCCTGCCGCTACGGGGATGGATTTTTGTGTGGAATGCTTCTGATTTGGGAACGAGGATAGGGGAGGGATGTTCTATGAAACGTGAGTTCGAAACGTACGAAGTGACGGGATATGACGACCAAGGAAAAATTAAATTCGTTCATTTGAGAGAAGGTGAATTCGTCTTGCCTGTCGAGATCAAGGGAGACGACTTACGAAAAATCAAGAAGATGATGGAGCTCAATCCGGGTGTGACCGTGATTATTCATGCGGCGATTGACCAGAGACGGATGCGGTTGCTCGAAGTAGATGGGTACTCGCTTCGAAAAGAGTGATAGGATAAAGATGTATATATTTTGAAGGAGGAAAAATAGTGAAAGAAGCTGAGAAGTCAGTATTAGAGGCATGGCATTTAATCGAAGCGTTATCCCCACACAATCTTCCGAATAATAAAGAAGTAGAGGGAGAAAAGTTTAAAGATAATCAAAAACAAATGACAATGGCTGCATTTGATTTGAAATCGGTTGATAATGAACAACTATTTCAAGCAGTCGAATTAAAAAAAGCTTCGTACTATTATATTTACTATTGTGATTGCTATAAACAATATCAATTAGTTGAGGTGTTACGAAAGCTCTTTAGTATAGAAGATGAGTTAGTGAATAGGTTGAGGCAGGAATCATATAGTTTTTCTTTCTCGGTTGACCAAACCGGAAAGTACATAAAGGATTCATTGGTCGTTCCATTTATAATGTACGTTATGAAAGAAATAAAGGGGAAAGATCAAATCAATTATAGGTATCTTGAAGAAAGGTTCAAGAGTGCTCTTGACTCCTTAGAGTTGAAGGCGCAAGAAATACTTTTGAACGGGATAACTAAATCATCAGTAAAAAAACTTCGAGACGAATATATTCGTTATTTCTATAGAATTCAAAAAGAAGAAAGCGAAGGAATCAAAATAGAAGATGAAGAGGAAGAAGAGAAGTTAAAAAATTACCGTGAATTGAACTTGGTATTCTTTGAGAAAACAAAAAATGGAACCGAAAACCGAAAACCGTTACCGAATTTTTATATGGGTGATTTACAAAACATATTATCAAAAGACAGTATCAATCAAACGTTATTAACTTATATCTCGGGTATGAACTTTGAGCAACGCACACATATCGACGAAAACCGTACATATATTGAAGGTATGCTTCAACCATTAAATCTCCCTTCTGCACGTTGGCCATCACCGGTTAAGCATCGTCTGTCTCTCATGCAACAAGTAGCCGTCAATCAGTTTTTTGTAGAGAATCAGGATGTCAGTTCCGTAAATGGACCACCTGGAACGGGAAAAACCACTTTATTAAAAGATATATTCGCAAATGTTGTGGTCGAGCGAGCTAGGGAACTAGCAAAACTTGAAAGTCCGTACAAAATGTTTGACGACACAGTTGAATCAATCAAATTAGGAGGATATTCATATCCAATTACGAAGTTGAATCCGGCGATTAGCTCTTTTAGCATGGTAGTTGCATCAAGCAATAACGGGGCTGTAGAAAACATTTCGAAGGATTTACCGAAAAAGAACGAAGTGATTCGTGACAACTCTTCTGAATTCGATCAGCAGTACGCTGAAGAAGCAAAAGTACTCGACTTATTTCCAGATGTATCATCAATGCTGATATCTAATAAGGAGAAAGTTGATACATGGGGCTTGTTTTCAGTCCCACTCGGAAAATCAAAGAATATCGATAAATTTGCACAGCATATGTTTGCATCTGAGGAAGAGAATAAAAAACTCGACGAGGATAAAAAAACATTGTCTGCACATCTTCTTCAATACAAGAAGAGTGAGGTTGAAAAAGAGTGGCATAGCGCTGTTGAAGAGTTTAATGAGTTGAGCAGACAAATCGAAAGCAAGAAATTACATCTTCAAAAAATATATGAAGAATCTAATAAAGTTCCGGTGATGACGAACAAACTAATGAACCTTAAAGAGTCAATTACAAATTATGAGTCCCAATTGAAAGATGCGGATAAGGATAAGGAAGAGTTATCTAAAAAAAGAGGTATAGTAGACGAGCAAATTTCTCTTTTACCGAAACGCTCATTCATTTCACGTCTCTTTACTAAAGATGAACGTGAGATGAGCTTAAAGGAAGAGTTATTCCATATTTTAGATGCTCTAAAGGAACGTGAAGCAGAAACAACTAAAGTGAGAAATAAAAAGAATCAATTCATAACAGAAGTGAAAAATCTAGAGGAAGAGTTAGCGAAGTATGACCAACTAATTAAGCAATATGCGTCAGAGAGTTTAATTATCCCAAATGAACAGTATTGGAATGATGATGAGGAGGCGTACGCACGTAGACAAATCAATACACCGTGGGTAACGGATTCATTGAATTATGATCGAGGCTTGCTGTTTCTAAAAGCGATGAAACTCCATAAACTTGCACTGGTTTGTAATGCCGACAAAATTAATGCGGCGATGCGTTTATTACGCTTTCGTAAAGGTTTGGACTTAAATAATCAAGAGCATCGCAAAGTAAAAAAAGAAGTATTGAAAACGGTACATTTGATTACCCCTTTGGTTAGTACAACATTCGCTAGTTTTAGCGCCATGTATGAGGGCGTAGGCGAAGATTTTATCGATTATTTATTCATTGACGAAGCTGGACAAGCCACTCCTCAACAAGCTGCTGGTGCTATATGGAGAGCTAAACGGGTTCTTGCTGTAGGAGACCCGTTGCAGGTTGAACCCGTTGTCACGATTGATCAAACCATTTTGAGTGATGTGAGGAAGTACTATAATGTTTCCGAAGAACATGTCGGCATGAGTGCTTCAGTCCAGTCACTTGCGGATCGAGCGAACCCGAGAGGGATGAACACAACGGACACTATATGGATGGGCATTCCGCTATGGGTTCATCGACGGTGTAGCAATCCAATGTTTTCAATTGCGAATGAAATTGCATATGGAAACAAAATGGTGTTAGCTAGCGAATCATCAATAAATACTGATAACTGTAAATGGTATGACTGTAAAGGTAGTGTGACGAAGCGTCAGTTTGTAAAAGAGCAAGGAGAGTTATTAGTCCATCTCTTATTGAACCAAAAGAATGAAAAGGGTGAGGTGCCCAATCATTACGTCATTACACCTTTTTCAGCGGTAAAAGAAGAATTGACGAAAATGCTGAAGAATAAAGGGTTTTCGATTGAATGGATAAAACAAAGTGTCGGCACAGTTCATACGTTCCAAGGTAAGGAAGCGGATATCGTCTATTTTGTAGTCGGGACAGATAAAAATACAAAATCATCCGCTGAATGGTCATGTAAACAGCCAAATTTAATCAACGTTGCAGTAACGAGAGCAAAGAAAGAGTTTCATATTATTGGTGACTATAGCTTGTTATCACCAATGAAAAACTACGCAACAATAGCGAAACATGCTAAAGTCATCCATCCTCAGAAAGTATAAATTAAAGAAGACACATAAAACGCCAGCACCGAAAAACGGGCTGGCGTTTGTTTATGTAATTTGTATCATGTTCCCCTAGTTAGACTTTGGAATACATAGCATACGGCTCACGATTCGCTCGTGATGACGCACAAAAGTCACCGACCATGAAACGGTTCGGTGACTTCGGTGGATTGACTGATTTTTTTAACGCGCTTCAAGACGTCCCGTTTCGGTAAATCTGGGTATTCCTCTTGTATTCGTTCGACACAAGAGACGGTTGTTTCCGTACGTAACAGGTGAACGATCTGTTGATCGATCGAATCGAGTTCGAGAGGTGCGTCTTCTTTCGAATGCTCCCGATTTAGCCACAACGATGCACTGAATAAGTGAACGAATAGGATTGCCATGACGGTGAACGTAGATAAATCGATTGACGGAAAGAAGGTAAGCACGACGTATAGACTGATTCCGCTCACGATTCCGTGAAGGATGGTATCGAGTAGACGTGGCACGTTCACATGACCAAACGAGCGTAACGCTCCCGTTAAGCCATCGACAAAGAAGCTCAAGATGGTCGATAACAGATAGAAACAACCGAGCATAGCGAGCGTCGATAAGATTCGGAACGGTGTGTCTTCAAGCAGATAGATGAGAATCAAATCGACGGCAAGTAGCGGGGCGAGGATGAGTGTTAGAATCAATGCGCCCCAACCGAGTCCAGTCACAGCCTTCATGAGACGTGTGCACGATATCGTCCGAGTGCGATGATGGCACAGAAGAGACAGACTGTATGGATCACGACTCCGATGAGCATGGCGTACGGGATGATGGACTGGAAGCCAAGACCGAATGCGAGGGCGGCGCTTGATAAGATCATAAAGCTCGCTGTATAATTTCGGACGGTTGTTTTCTGCTTCTTCGCATGTAACACAGAGTATCCCGCAATGAGTAAAAAGATGGGAAACAACATGATCGGGTAGACCGATTGAAGCGCAAGTCCGAGTAATCCGGTCAGCCCCGCAAGGACAGCGAATATAGAAGGGTAGTATGATTTCAAATTTCCAACTCCTTAACTCTTTTCCCTAAATATAACAGCCCTCCTCATTACTGAGAAGGGCTGTCGTTTTTGTTTCAGGCTGATGCTTGATCAGAGCCTTCTTGTGCTTTCAACTCTTCACCGTAAGAGACGCGGTCTTGAATGCGAACGAACGGGAGGTAGACAGCAACGGCCATGGCAATTGTTGCAATCTGTAAGAGAGCAGCGCGCCATCCGCCGATCAAGAATCCAGAGATGACTGGAGGTGTCGTCCATGGTACTTGAAGTGCGTTGAACGGCTCGACCCAACCCCAAAGGATGGCGAAGTAGACCATGAATGAAGCGATGGCTGGCACGACGACGAATGGGACGAACATAATCGGGTTGAAGACGATTGGCATCCCGAAGATGACCGGCTCATTGATGTTGAAGATACTCGGGGCAAGTGACAACTTCCCAAGCTGCTTTAAGTGTGCCGATCGTGCAACGATTAAGACGGCAATGATGAAGCCGATTGTGATTCCTGAACCACCGAGTTTCGTGAACACATCGAGGAACTGGATTGTAACGATTTTTGCGTTCTCGCCAGCGACAAGCGTACCGCCTGCATCGAGGATGGCTTGGTTTTGAAGTGCGTTCGCTGTGAGAAGCGGTCCCATAATTCCCATGAGGATCGCGGCACCGTGAATCCCACACCACCACATGACGGACATGAGCACCATGATGATGACGGCTCCAGCAAGTGTATCTGTCAAGTTTTGAAGTGGTGCTTGAAGAACATCATAGATGACTTCTGTAAACGTACGCTCTGCAACCGCTTGGAAAATCGCGAACGTCGCAACGGCGAGCGAGATGATCGCCAAACCAGGAACAAGGGCAGAGAATGAGTTCGATACGCCTGGTGGGACACCGTCTGGCATTTTAATGCTGATTCCGCGTTTGATGAACTGCGAGTAGATAAACCCGACTGCTAGTCCGACGATGATAGCAGCGAGGACACCTTGTCCACCTGTCCATACTTTTGGAATGACGCCACCGACGAATTCGCCAGACTCAGACAAGACAGAAGCTTGCGTGATGATGAGGAATGAGATGATCCCGAGAATACCGGCAGGCACTCCTTCGATCTTTTCGTTCTTGACGTATGAGTAAGCGATTCCAAAAACACCGATCAAAGCAAGAATGTCAAACGTCGCGCCGACGACTTGCGTGAGCGGGAGTGACCAGTCTGCTCCGAATAGACCTGACATGAAGTCGGCCCAACCTGGAATCGGTAACGCCAGGATGAGAAGGAACAGCGATCCGATGATGGTCATCGGCATCGTGAGGATGAACCCGTCCTTAATCGCAAGGACGGGCTTGGCATTCGCGAAGCGAACAAAAGCAGGGGTGAACTTTTCAAATACTCTTTCTAAGCGGCTCATAGGGGAACCTCCTTATAGGTCTTCAGCGCGCGTGGCGATGATCTCTTTATACCAGTGGAACGACTGTTTCTTCTTCCGTGCGAGACCGTTGTTGTGGTCGACGTAGATGAAGCCGTATTGTTTCTTATAACCGTTCAACCAACTGAGCAGGTCGATTGCGGACCAAGCATAGTAACCGGCAACGTTGATGCCTTGTTGAACAGCGTGTTTGACTGCACGAAGGTGTCCTTCGATGTATTCGATACGTGGCGTGTCCATGATCTCACCATCGACGATCGGGTCGACATCACCGAGACCGTTCTCTGTGATATAGATCTTGACGTCGCCGTAACGATCTTTCAGCATATGCATCCCAGCGAGGAACGCTTCCGGTGAGATTTCCCAATCCCACTTCGTATACACTTTGTCATCCATCTTGACCGTCTTGTAGACGCCATCGAATGACGGATTACCCGGGCGACCTGTCGAGTTCTCACGTCCACCAGCCATGACGAGCACCGAGTCATTTTTCATGACGCGCTGCGGGCTGTAGTAGTTGAGACCGATAAAGTCGTTCATCGGAGCGGTCCGTTTCAAGACGTCGAGTTCTTCCTCCGTCATGTCAGGGAGAAGACCTTGTTCGCTTAGAGCGTTCACGACGTACTCTGGGTATTCACCTTTTAAGATTGGGTCATAAAACCAATGTGTCGCGTAAGCGTTCGCGTGCATTTCAGCAAACTTGTTCTCTTCTGCGTCATCGATACTGAACGCCGGGTTGAACACGTGTGTGATTCCGATTTCGCCAGTGTGACCGCTTTGTTTGAAGAGTTCGACGGCACGGGCGTGGGCGACGAAGACGTTATGTGTCGTTTGGAAATAACCTTTGACGTCGCCTTCGATGCCTGGCGGGTGTGCGCCTGTTAAGTATCCAAGTGAGCAGAAGATGACCGCTTCGTTGAACGT
Organism: Exiguobacterium marinum DSM 16307; assembly: GCF_000620845.1. Taxonomy (GTDB): domain Bacteria; phylum Bacillota; class Bacilli; order Exiguobacteriales; family Exiguobacteriaceae; genus Exiguobacterium; species Exiguobacterium marinum. The sequence goes on along the minus strand of NZ_KK211189.1, from coordinate 35,049 downwards.
GATCCAGTGATTGACACGGTCACCGAACGATTGGAAGCAAGTATCCGCGAACCGGACGAATGCGTCAACTGTCTCTTTGTTCTTCCAGCCGCCTTTTTCTTCAAGTGCTTGTGGGAGGTCCCAATGGTAGAGCGTGACGAATGGGACGATGTCATGTTTCAAACACTCATCGATCAAGTTGTTGTAAAACTCGAGTCCTTTTTCGTTCACTTCACCCGTACCGTTCGGGAAGACGCGTGGCCATGAAATCGAGAAGCGATATGATTCGAGTCCCATCTCCGCCATGAGCGCGATGTCTTCTTTATAACGATGGTAATGGTCGACTGCGACGTCGCCGTTTGTGTTTTCAAATGTCTTACCAGGAATTTTCGAGAAGACGTCCCAGTTCGAGAGGCCTTTCCCGTCCTCGTTCCATGCGCCTTCGACCTGATAAGAGGCCGAAGCAGCGCCGAACAAGAAATCTTTAGGCATTTTCAAAGTCATCACCTCGGTTTATTTATTTACAAGTTTTAATGAGTGGTCTAATACTTTTGCGCCGTTCATCATGCCGTAGTCAACTGTGTTGATGACGTCGATTGGAACACCTTTTGGTTCGCAGATTTGCTTCCCTTTTGAAAGAAGATACTTCACTTGTGGTCCAAGAAGCGCGACGTCGATGTTGTCGACGTAAGTTTCCATCTCTGATTCTGGGTAAGCTGCGATTTCAGCTTCGATGCCACGTTCAGAGGCAACCGCTTTCATTTTTTCTACTAACATACTTGTTGACATACCTGCCGCACAGAAGAGTCCGATTTTAATCATTGTTGATCCATTCCTTTCAATTCGTTGATTTCGTTTTGCATGTTCATCATATATCCAAGCATTTCTTTGACGAGAATCGTGTTCATCAAGTGATCTTGCGCGTGCACCATGAGGACACCGACTGTTGCCGATTTACCTTGTGCTTCGAGCGTGACGAATTTCGTTTGAATCGCATGTGCTTCTTTTAATGTCGCGTCACCAGCAACAACCGCTGCCTCGGCTTCTTCTTTTTTTCCTTCTTGCATGAGGAGCATCGCTTGATGATAGCTCGCTTTGGCGTCACCCGAGAGGGCGATGAGACCGAAAATATCTTCCGGTGAGATGTCAATTGTTTCCGAAACCATAATATCTCTCCTTTTGTATGGATGACTTAAATTCATAGGTACAAATATTTTCTACAAGATGATAGTAGCACGAAAGCGTTTTCGTGTAAACCCTTACTTTTGAAAAAATACATAAAAAAACACGCACGAGAAAAAGCATCTCTCGGGCGCGTTTAGGACTTGATGTTCGAGACTTTGAGCATTTTGACATGTTTAAAATGGTGGATGGAACGAGAGACGTCGAAGATTTGTCCGTTCGTTAAATAGACGGTATTATCGACAATCAAGGCCGGATCGTTCTCGTTCAAGTCGAGCAGGTCGGCAGATTCTGAATCTAAAAAATCTGCATAAATGACACGATCGGCAAATCCGATGGCGAGTTTTTGGTCGCTTCGTAAGTACGTATAGATCGACTTTTGGACGATATTCTCATCCAGATAGATGACGAGCTCTTTTCGGAAGTACGAATCCTCCACTGAGAACGGGTGATCATCGACGAGACGTAGCCGTTTCACGAAGTAGACGGGTGTCCCGATTGGGCACTTCATCCGTTCGGCGACCTCATCGTTCGCGACCGTCTGTTCGAAGTGTAAGACGCGTGTCTCGACTTTTCGACCGCTGAAGTCACTTGTGAGACCTTGGAGTTTTTCTAAATTGATGTAATCGCTATTGTAATGGTCACGGACGAAGACGCCGCTCCCTTGAACTTGATAGACGTATCCTTTGTTGACGAGGATCTCGATTGCTTTTCGGACCGTATTGCGGCTGACGCCATATTTATTGGCATACTCATCCTCGGTCAATAATTTATTCGTATGTTGATAGACGTGATTGACGATGTCCGCTTCAATCTGACTTGCAACTTGCTTGTACTTCGGAGACATACAGTTCTACACCTTTCAAAAAAATTTGTGGGAATGAATTTGGTAACAGTATAGCAGATAACCTTTGTAAGCGGATACGTTTCGTTCGTCAATTGTTGAAAAAAGTCGAACGATTCAATGCTAGAATATTCGGAAAATGTGAAACAATGATGAAAGAGAGTACGTATATATGAGTAATTCACAGGAAGGAAAGGAAGTGCTCTAGTTGACTGAGACACATTGGTATACGGAAGAAACAACATGGCGCAGGTCACACCTTCGGGTCGGCTATGCATTATTGGTATTTGTTGTGACGGCTATTATTTTATCCTTTTTCGGACGTTACGTCTGGTTGACGATTCCGTTTGTCTTGATTGGAATCACCATGATTGGATTAGACGTAAAGAAGTATCGGATGCGTCGTACGCATATGAAAAATCGAAATGTCGTGCGGTTACTGAAGTGGAACCTACTTTATGATTTGATCAGTTCAGGTGCGCTTGTCTCCTTGATTTTGGCTCTGCTCATCTTTCAATATGACAGTTTAGCGTTAGCGATTGGGTTGCTCGTATGGGGAGTAGTAAGCGACCAAGTGTCACGAACGTTTCAACAGAAATTAAATGAACGTGTTCCACTATTACATCAGTTAGATTTGGAGCGACGAAATCAATGAGTGAACGGATGACGCAAGAAAAAGTATGGAAACGTTTATTCGACCAATGGATCTTCGGGCTGTTTGGAACATTTGTGGTGCTGATGCTACCGATTAGCTTATTGACCGATGACCTCACATGGGGCGTGCTGTATATCGCTTGTACACTCATTCCGTTAAACATCTTATACGTAAAGCGCTATCGGATGCGCTTGGGATTTCAACCAGAGTTGAAAGGATTATATCGTCGTCAACTTGCTCGGGACGGGATCAATAGTGGCGCCTTTTTCCTCGCGTTGAATCATCAATTATTGTTCACCTCAAATATGGCATATGTGGGTGTCACGGTATTCATCGGCGGCGCGATGCTATGGACGTTGAACGTGAACAAACAAACGAAACAACAAGATGTAGAGAATATCATCCTAAACAAGGAGGCGATATAGGTGGCGCAAGACGTAAAGTGGATTCAACGGATGCGACATTATGCCGTACCTGTCTTGATTCTGTATGTCACGGCCGTCATTGTCGCTCTCTTATTAGAGAAAATGTTGCTCATCCCCATCATGGCGTCGGTCTCTATACTCATTGTTGTAATGGGCTATAAAGAAATGCGTATCATGTGGCGAGTGACCGCGCATCCGAAAGCGCAACGAATTCTCATTTTTCAATACGTGTTCGAATGGGTGGATGCCGTTTTGTTGACGGCACTCATGGTGACGCTGCTGACAGCGGAAGATTTTGGTCTCATGATTGGCCTCTTTTTTGGGATATGGGGAGTATTAAGTCCGATTCGGCAGAAGTGGTTCACAAAGCAACTTAAACAAATCGATCCGGAATTACCGACGTATGAGGAAGTGATTGAAGGGAGGGTCTCACATGAATCATCAAGTTGAACTTACAGTAGCGCATGCCAAACAATTTGATCGGTTCTTTGGCTGGCCGGTACTCGTCATATTCCTGATCTCGTTCATCGTGATGTTACGGACACAGGCGACATGGGTCATTCCCGTCATGTTGATCATATCCATGGGGCTTGCTTATAAAGGATTCATGGAATATCGAGTCATTCGCCATTTTGCCGAACATCAAAACGTCGTACGGGTGTTACGATATCGACTCGTTGATTGTTGGATTAGTGCCGTCTCTTTATTTGTGCTGTTCATCCCGATGTATGTAAACGAAGATGCCTTCATCCTGACCGGTGGGATCGTCGCCCTTTGGGGGTTGACGAAATCGTATCGAGAGAAGAAGTGGGAAGAGCGAATCCATGCGCATCAGTCAGGATTACCAACGTATGAAGCGATACTAGAAAGCGAGGGAGCCATATGGAACCATCACCAAAAGTAAAAGCGCAAATCGACACGATTCTAAAAGTAGACCGTTTGACTAAATGGGGTGTCGGCATCATCGGGATCGGACTCGTCGTCAGTTTTTTGATTTATGCCTCGTATTGGACACTCTCAGATGGCATCGTTACAGGGACATTATATGCGGTGCTCGCTGCAATCTTATCGGGTATTTTTATTCAATATCGGATGTGGCTACGTTTCGTGACGAATCAAACAGCGCGTAACCTCTTATCATTCAAAATGATGGCACACACGCTCGCTTTGACGGGTGTTGGGATTTACGGACTCTTTTACTTCACGAGCGAAACGACAGGCTCACAATCGTTCCGTGTGTTTCTCCTTTCTCAGCTTACGTTTTTCGGGATTGAATATTTGGCGAAGCGCTTTGACCGCGTCATTCAGTCTTATGATGAGAACTATTTGACGGATCAAGACTTAAGAGAGATTCGTGACGTCCGCGAATACGAGAAGGAGCAACGTCGTGAACAAACGTGATCAGATGAGAGAGTTGACGGCATTTGATGAATCGGGGAAATGGACTGTGAGTATGATGAGCGGTGCTCTCGCACTCATGCTTTTCTTCGCTGTGGAGAAGGGCTGGATTTCGTTAGCGGGTGTATTGTTGATTTCGGAAATCGCAGCGTTACCTGCATGGAAAAGCGCGTGGGACCGAGAATCGATTAAGAAGCGTTATTTGAAGTCGAGAGAGGCGAAACGACTCGCGCATTGGAACTCAGTCACCGGTTTGATTGGGTATCCGTTTGTCATTGTCTTTTTATATTTCACAGTTTCAGGGCAGATTTCGACGCTTGCTTTCTTTGTAACGATTGCAGTGCTCATCCCGAGTTCTATGATGTTGCATCGATTGTATGAATGTCATATGGTTCGGCTTGATGAGAACTATGTCACGGAACGAGAGTTAAAGGAAGAACAGAAATGGGGGAGCGCGTGAGCGTCTCTCCCATTTTATTTGAATAGACGAGCAATGAACGTTGCACATGCAACAAAGGGAAGGACGAGAAGGAGCCCGAGCCATTGATCTCGCCACACGACAAACCAAAAAGCGGCTTGCAGACATAGGATGCCGACTGCGGCAAACATCACGAATAAGAATGCTTTCTTACGGGTGGAGCGGTCATCCCACCATTCCTTGAAATAAGGGAAACTGCAGAGAAAAGCCATAGCCATAAAGAAAATCGCAGGAAACAACATGACATCCCCTAACGTGCTATTCCCTTCAAATTCGAGCCATCTGGATAAGACGGATAATAGGATTCCAATCAATAGGAAGATTCCACCCATGTGTTTCCCCTCGTTTCTTTACTCGTTACTTGTATCATGCCCGTTCTCTCCCTACTCGAAAACCTGATACATTGATGGCATTTTAGTGAAAGTGGTGACTTTTACATGAACGGTAAAAAAGTATTCAGCGACTACTTTAACAATTTCTCTATCCAAGACGCCGTGTACTCGATAGCATGAAAGCGTATCTGGAGAAACGGCTAGATATGAAGTGAAAGCGCCAGAACTCTGCGGAGTTGACGAGGACGAAGGTGATCGAGATTTCGGCGGATGCCTTCCAGTCGCGTGTCACGACTGAGAGAGTCTTGATAAAACGTTCGGGTGACCGGGCGGACAAAACGAGACTTGATGACATCACTCAAAAAAGCCCGTTTCCTTTTTCGAGAAATCGAAGAATAGAGGAGATTTGTTTATGTGTGGAATCGTAGGGATGATCGGACAAGTTGGAACGAAAGAGATTTTATTGAAAGGGCTCGAAAAGCTCGAGTATCGCGGCTACGACTCGGCAGGGATTGCCTTAGTCGGCGAGGACGTTCGTACGTTCAAAGAAGTGGGGCGAATCCAAGCACTCCGTGACATCGTACCGGCTGACGCTGAAGGGACGATTGGAATCGGTCATACGCGTTGGGCGACACACGGGGTACCGAGCGTGCCGAACGCCCACCCGCACCAAAGTACGACAGGACGCTTCACGCTTGTGCATAACGGCGTGATCGAGAACGACGAGCAATTGAAAGCCACACTCGACGTCCCGTTCCTTTCAGAGACGGATACGGAAGTCATCGTTCAGCTCATGGAGAAGCACTTCGTCGAGCTCGGTGACGTCGAGGCGGCGTTCCGCAAGACGCTCTCGAACCTCCACGGCTCATACGCGATCGCGATGATCGACTCAGAGGACAAAGAGCGCATCTATATCGGGAAGAACAAGTCACCACTCCTCGTCGGACTCGGTGACGGCACATTCAACGTCGTCGCATCGGACGCGATGGCGATGCTCCAGGTGACAGACCAGTACCTCGAGCTCCACGACGGCGAGATCGTCATCCTCACACGTGAGTCGGCGACGATCAAGACGCTCGACGGTGACGTGCTCGAACGTGCGCCATACACGGCCGAGATCGACGCATCAGACATCGAGAAGGGCACGTACGCGCACTACATGTTGAAGGAGATGGATGAGCAACCGGCCGTCATCCGCAACATCATCCAGCACTACCAGAACGAGAACGGCGACATCGAACTCACGGAAGGCGTGCGTGAACTCGTCTCAGAAGCGGACCGTGTCTATATCGTCGCATGTGGGACGAGCTATAACGCCGGACTCGTCGGGAAAGACATTTTAGAACGCATCGCCGGCATTCCGACAGAAGTGCACGTTTCTTCTGAATTCGGCTACAATATGCCGCTCTTAAGTGAACGTCCGTTATTCGTCTTCTTATCACAATCCGGTGAGACAGCGGACAGCCGTGCCGTCCTCGTCGAAGTGAAGAAACGCGGATACAAAGCACTTACCATGACGAATGTACCGGGATCGACGCTCTCACGCGAAGCGAACGAGACGATGCTCCTTCATGCCGGACCGGAGATTGCCGTCGCGTCGACGAAAGCATACACGGCACAGATTGCCGTCCTCGCGATTCTCGCGTACGACATCGCCCGTGCAACAGGTAAAGAGTTACCGTTTGATCTCATGCCAGAGCTCGCCCGTGTCGCGACCATTATGGACTCGGTCATGGCGCAAAAAGAATTGTTCGAAGACCTCGCGGAACGTTATTTGAAAACGACACCGAACACGTTCTTCATCGGGCGTGGGCTCGATGCGTCCGTCTGTCTCGAAGGGGCGCTCAAAGTAAAAGAGATCTCGTACATCCAAGCGGAGGGGTACCCAGGTGGGGAACTGAAGCACGGATCGATCGCCTTGATTGAAGACGGGACACCGGTCATCGCGCTCATCTCGCAACCGAAGACGAACTTGAACATTCGCGGGAATGTCAAAGAAGTCGTCGCCCGTGGCGCGAATGCCTGTATCATTTCGATGCAAGGCGTCGAACATGAGAATGATGACTTCATCTTGCCGCACGTCGAGCCACTCTTGGCACCGCTCATCAACGTCTTACCGGTTCAGTTGATGGCATATTATGCGGCGCTCGCCCGTGGTTGTGACGTCGACAAGCCACGTAACTTGGCGAAATCGGTGACGGTGGAATAAACTGGTTATAGCGTAAGGCACCTTTCCTTGTGAGAGGTGCTTTTTACTGCTTGCCGATATCTTTGCCAACAAGCAAAATAGTAGGAGAAGTAAGCGGTTCCAACTTATGATTAGATAAAGATATGCGACGAAAGAAGGGCTGACATGAACGTATACATTGCTTGCCATAGTGGGTTTGTAACGAGTGCGATGGCAGCGAAGTTGTTCGCACAGGCGAGCGAGGGACGCTTGCCTTGTACGATTACGCACGGAACGATTCAAAACATCCCGAACGAGGTGGATTTGATTCTCTATCAGGAAGGGGCGACCCCGGTCACCCATCCGACAGCACGTGTCCGGTCAGTCCGACAACTCCTGTCGCTCGAGGAATACCGACTACTTGTCGAAGAATGGATGGATGAGCATGAGACATGAGTGGACCGCGAGAGAACGGTCGATCTTGTTACACTTATTGGCAACCGAGACATCGACACCGCTCGCCGAAATCGCGCAGGCAGTGAATCTGTCTGAGCGCACGGTTCAACGAGAACGACAATTACTTGAAGGCATCTTAAAAGAATTCGAACTCGAACTCGCTTGGCAACGTGGTCATGGATTGAGCCTTGTCGGCAAGCCGTCTGCGAAACAACAATTACGAGAAGACCTGATCTTATCTGCAGAAGCGATTCCGACGAGCGAGGACCGCTTATTTGAACTGGCGTGGCGTCTCTTGTTCGAGAACGATACGCTCAAATTACAGGCAGTCGCCAAGCAGATGCACGTCTCTCCGAGCACGTTGACGCAAGATTTAGAGAAATTGGACAGATGGTTCGAAGAGTACCATTTAGAAGTTGAACGGAAAAAAGGTGTTGGGGCTAGAGTGCTCGGTTACGAGTCCGAGAAGCGTAAGCTACTCATCAACGCTCTGCTTGCCCACTGGGACACGCTCGCATTTTACCGCTTCGTCCGCGGGGAAGACGACTACATTCCTGCTTTTTTGAAGACCGTTCCATGTGAGGAGATGCTTGAAGGTCTTCGAGACGGCTATGATTATTTGAAGTCTCGCGCGTTTGAGCGGATGGATGACCGTACCATCATGCGGGTCACGTTCGCCTACGGGGTGCAACAGGAACGGTTAGCGTCTGGATTCTTTTTAGAGATGTATACGAAAGGACGGTCCGAGGACTATCTGAAAGTCGCCACCGATATGGAAGAGGCACTCGGGATCACCTACTCGATGGCGGAACGCGTCTGGTTCGCGGAAGAGGCGAACCGTCTGCGCTCAATTAAAGATCAAATGAAAGAAGACGAGGAAGAACGTTGGATCATGCAGATTCGGGTGCATAAACTGATTCACCACGTCTCACTCATCTATGGGTTCACGTTTACGGATGACGTGGCTCTCGAACGAGGACTGCTCGCGCATATCTTGTCGAGTATGAATACGCAGGCGCTACCAGAGACGAGTACGGTCAAGCCCCACATCGACCGCGACTATCCGGGACTTCGTTCGGCGATTCAACAGGCCGCCGATATCGTCTTTGGGACGAATACGTTCTCCGAAGAAGAAACGGTCTTTTGGGCGATGCACTTTGCGGCAGCACTTGTCAAACCGGTGCGTCGTCGCGAATATCGGGCACTCGTCGTCTGTTCGGCTGGACTCGGTTCGTCGAAGATGCTCGTCAATCGGCTACGTCAAGAGTTCCCAGAGATGCAAGATGTCGTCAACTCATCACTTTTCGGACTCGAACAGCATCGACTTGAAGAGTATGATGTCATCTTGTCGACAGTTCCGTTACCGCCACTCTCGGTACCGACGCTAATCGTCAATCCGCTTTTGACGAGTGAAGAAGTGCAACGCGTCCGTCATCTCTTACTGTCCTTACCGCAATCCTTTCAGACACTCGCGACGAAGCCGAGGTCAACGATGCTTGATTTTACCGAGCTCGGCGAACTTGTCGAAACGTTCGAGCGGATGGATCATCAGTTTGATTTGGTCACACTCAACAATACGGACCGTTTAGAGGATATTTTAGTCGACATCGGGACACATCTCGAGGAACGGGACCTCGTGCAAAGCGGTATTCAGTTATCTGCGCAATTGCTTCGACGTCATGAAGTCGCGGGTCTTGGGGTGCCGGGTACAAAACTGGCACTGTTTCATGGACGACATGCCTCGATTGAGAAAGCGAGTGTATTTGCATTCGATTTAACGACATCGATCCCGCTCCTGATGATGGATCAGTCGACCGAACCCGTGACACGTCTGCTTGTCTTGCTTGCGCCGGAAGAAGCCCATGACGTCGAGCTTCAGTTCCTAAGTGCGATCAGCGGGTCGCTTATTGAGAGTGAGGAGCATATGCGTCTATACAGCAAAGGGACGAAAGAAGACCTTCGTTTGCTCCTGCACGAATGCATGAAGAAAATGATTCACGAGACATTGTATGAAAAATGACCGAACCATGGTCATTTTTTTGTTTGGCACAAAATGTTGCCAAAGTGTGAACTGGATTGAATTGAGAAAGCGCTTACTCAAGGCATACAATACAGGTGTAGAGCACAAACCGGTTAGCTACACTACACATTCAACCTTTCACATTTAAACGACTGGAGGTTTTATACATGGCGAATACGCAAGCGAGCTCGGGCGGGGTCCGAGTCAAAGTACAACGATTCGGTAGTTTCCTCAGTGGGATGGTCATGCCGAACATCGGTGCCTTCATTGCCTGGGGGATTATCACAGCACTTTTCATTCCGACAGGATGGTGGCCAAACGAAAACTTAGCAGAACTCGTTGGTCCAACAATCACATATCTCTTACCATTACTCATCGGTTTCACTGGTGGTAAATTACTTCACGACGTACGAGGCGGTGTCGTCGGGGCACTCGCCACAATGGGGGTCATCGTCGGGACAGACATTCCGATGTTCCTCGGTGCGATGATCATGGGTCCACTCGGTGGTTATGTCATCCGCCAAGTCGACCGTGCCCTTGAAGGCAAAGTTAAAGCAGGATTTGAAATGCTCGTCAACAACTTCTCAGTGGGAATCATCGGTGGACTTCTCATGCTTGGAGGTTTTGAAATCTTCGGTCCGATTATGAGCGGCCTTGATAAAGTGATGGCGGCAGGTGTTGACTGGATCGTTGGAGCGAAATTGCTTCCGGTCGCGAGTCTGTTCATCGAACCAGCAAAAGTGCTCTTCTTGAACAACGCCATCAACCACGGAATCTTGAGCCCGCTCGGTGTCGATCAAGTCGCAGACGCTGGAAAGTCAGTTCTCTTCTTACTTGAAGCTAACCCAGGACCGGGTCTTGGATTACTTCTCGCCTATATGTTCTTCGCCAAAGGTGCAGCGAAACGTACAGCACCGGGGGCAGCGATCATTCACTTCCTTGGTGGGATTCACGAAATTTACTTCCCATACGTGTTGATGAAGCCAGTCTTGATCCTTGCGATGATTGCAGGGGGCGCAACAGGGATCTTCACGTTCGTACTCTTTGATGTCGGTCTCGTCGCACCTGCTTCACCAGGTAGTATCTTCGCGATTCTTGCGATGGCGTCACGCGGTTCGTACGTCGGACTCGTGGCAGGGATTCTCTTATCGGCAGCGGTCACATTCGCTGTGGCGAGCGTCATCTTGAAATCAAGCGCAGCTGAGGAAGTATCACTCGAAGAAGCGACACAAAACGTGAGTACGATGAAAGGCAAGCAGTCTTACGCATCTGCTCTCGTGACAGATCGCCTTGATAAAGTCGACCACATCATCTTCGCATGTGACGCTGGGATGGGATCAAGTGCGATGGGGGCCTCGGTTCTCCGGAACAAGGTGAACAAAGCGAACTTGCCGATCAAAGTGACGAACACGTCGATCAGCAACTTGCCGAAAGATGCTCAGTTTGTCATCACACATGAAGATTTGACGGAGCGTGCGGAAGCGCAAGCACCGAATGCGATTCATCGTTCGGTCACGAACTTCTTGAACGCCGATTACTACGACCAATTGGTAGAAGAAATTAAAGCGGAACGTAGCAAAATTTCTTGAAATCAGAACAGATAGAGAAACGGTTTAGCCATTAGGAGGAAATCAAAATGCCATTCATTCAAACAGAGATGATTCGACTTAACCAAACATTCGCAACGACAGAGGAAGCGATCACAGCAGCCGGAGCCGTCTTACAAGACGCCGGTTGTGTGACACCGGAGTATGTAGAAGCGATGCATGAACGTCAAGCGATCGCCAACGTCTATATCGGAAATCATGTCGCCATTCCACATGGTACAGAAGCAGCGAAATCAGCGGTTCAGAAGACGGGAATTTCGTTCCTGCAAGTGCCGGACGGTGTCGACTTTGGTGGTCAAACGGCCAAACTCGTCATCGGGATTGCAGGCGTGAATGATGAACATTTAGAGCTCCTTTCGCAAATCGCGATTCTCTGCTCGGACGAAAGCAATGTGGAGCGCCTTGTTCAGGCAAAAACAAAAGAAGAAATCTTGGCTCTCTTTATGGAAGAGGTGGCGTAAATGAAAGCTGTTCATTTTGGAGCAGGGAATATCGGACGAGGTTTTATCGGATTGTTGCTCAATCAAAGTGGTTACGACGTAACGTTTGTCGACATTAATGATACGGTCATCGAAGCGCTTGAAGCAAAACGTCACTATGAGGTCGGATTCGCAGAAGATGGCGTCGAGCGTATCGTCGTCGATCGGGTTCGCGGTGTCAACAGTTTGAAAGAACCGGCTCGTGTCGCGGCTTTGATCGCAGAAGCGGATCTCGTGACGACGGCTGTCGGACCGTCACTCCTCTCAAAAGTGGCACCCTTGATCAGTGAAGGACTTCGTGCTCGTGAAGTCGAGGATGCACCGGTTTATGTCATCGCATGTGAGAACATGATTGGCGGTAGCGCCATTCTCCGTCAAGAAGTAGAGACATGTGGCGGTGTCGGGGAAGCGAATGTCTTCTTCCCGAACGCGGCTGTCGACCGCATCGTTCCCCTTCAACAACATAAGGACCCGCTTTACGTGGAAGTGGAAACATTCCATGAATGGGTCATCGAGACACAAGGGCTCAATGAAAAATTGCCAATCAACGGAGTGACATGGGTCGAGGAGATCGGACCGTATATCGAACGGAAGCTCTTCACGGTCAATACGGGACACGCCATCGCCTCTTATATCGGCTCGTTGTTCGGGAAGGCGACGATTGACGAGGCGCTACAAGATCGTCGCGTCCGTCAAGTCGTTCAAGGTGCTTTGTATGAGACAGGCTGGTTATTGCTTGAGAAATACGGGTTCGAGGCCAAAGAGCATAGCCAATATATTCAAAAGATCATCAAGCGTTTTGAAAACCCGAAATTGAAGGATGAAGTGTCACGGGTGGCCCGTTCGCCGATTCGTAAACTTGGACCGAGCGACCGCCTCGTCAAGCCAGCGCGTGAGTTGATGGATAACGGAATTGAACCGAACGAACTCGCTTATGGGATTGCAGCGGCCCTTCATTACTATAACCCGGAGGATTCGGAATCGTCTGAGCTGAATTTGTCGATCGAGGAGCACGGTATCTCCTCAACGATTGAAAAATACCTTCAACTCCATGAAGGAGATACACTGACACAATTGATTCTCGATCAATACCATTTGATTCGGGAAGAAGAAAAAGAACGCGTTTCGTAACCAAAAACTGCCCCTGTCGATTTGACAGGGGCAGTTTTTTAGCGTTTCCCGAACTCGAGATATGTGGTCGTTTCTTTTACGTGAAACGGAACGTCTGTCTCAGACAACGGACGACTGAAATAGTACCCTTGCACATAATCGCATGATTCCTTCAGTAACCATTCGAGTTGAGCGGATGTTTCAACGCCCTCCATCAAAACCTTCATTCCAAGATTATGACCGAGTTGAATCATCGAGCGCACGATAGCCTCTTGGTTCCGATCGGTAAACAGATTCACGATGAACGACCGATCAATTTTCAGCACTTGCACGGGCAGTTCTCGAAGTTGACTGAACGAGGAATGGCCAGTACCAAAATCGTCAAGTGAGATGAGAATTCCGAGTTGATGTAACTGTGTCAATTTCTCACGGGTCGAGGCCTCGTATGAGAGCATCGACGACTCTGTCACTTCCAACTCGAGAAACATCGGGTCCATCCCCGTTTCTAACAAAATAGACTGAAGTGTATCGACAAAGTCTTCACGCGCAAATTGAAGCGGTGAGACGTTGAGGGATAACGTAAATGGACGAATTCCGGTTCGTTGCCAGCGCACCCAGGTGCGACATCCTTCTCGAATCACCCAGTGACCAATCGAATGAATCAACCCCGTGTTTTCTGCAATCGGGATGAAGTCAGATGGCGCAATCGTCCCGATTTGTGGATGTTGCCATCGGAGTAACGCTTCCACACCTTCTAGTCGATTCTGTTTTAAATCGATTTTTGGTTGATAGACGAGTGTGAGTTCATCTTGATTTAATGCGGTGACAAGCGCTTTTTCAATCTCGATATTGTATAAGATTTGAGGTCGCGAGGACTCTTCAAACGACTTGATATTGTTCTCTCCATCCCGTCTTGATTCGTCAGCGGCAAGACGAGCAAATTGAATTAATTCTTCTGGAGAAGAGCTATCCTTAGGGAAATGACTGATTCCCGCACTCATCGTCAATTCAAGTGTCGTTCCATCTACGTCAAAAGTAGATGAGATCGCCTTTATACACTTTTCTGCTTTTTGATGAGCGAGTGAGCTTCGTTGCGCGAATAGCAATATGATAAATTCGGATGGCCCGATTCGCGTCAGTACATCATCCGGGTGAATCGTATGTTTCAGACGATTGGCGACTTGAAGGATTAATTCTTCAGCTCCATGATGACCGAGAATGTCACTCAAAAAACGCCAGCGGTTGACGTCGATGTATAAGCAGGAGACCGAACGCTCTTGTAAGATGCTCTCCTGAAGGAGCGAGTCGAGTTTGTAGCGATTCGGTAAATCGGTCAACGCATCATGGAACGCCATATGTTCAATCATGCGCTGTGAAGCGACCGTTTTGGTCACATCGCGTATAAACCAAAGTACTTGATTGTTCGTACCATCTTGAAGTGGGTAAGACGTCACTTCTAACGTGCGGTGATTCGTCTCAATTTGTACCGGCTGATAAAAATGTTGTTGAGCCGATAATAGAGGATGGTAATCCTGAAAAAAGGGTTCAGGGGCGCATCCTTCGAATAAGTGAGCGAACGCTTGATTTTGATAGCGGATTTCACCGTCACTCGTCGTCGTTACTACGGCATCCGTCGTCGACTCTAAAATCGTTTTTTGAAAAAGGTCACGCTTTTGAATTTGTCGGTCTAACGTATAAGCAATAAAATATGTCCCGAATAAGAGAAACACGATGCTTGTGACGAGCCACGCTAGCAAAGTGGGGTCAATCGGGATTCGACTCACAGGTGAAGCATCGGGGGTAATGATTGTTGCCCTCATCCCAGCGATATGCATACTGAAAATGGCTGTTCCCATCATGAGTGAGAACATTAGCTTCACAGGAAAGGTCGTGCGCTTTGTGGAGTATGAAGAAAAGAAACCTACCCACAGGGAGAGGTAGGAAGCGCTCCATGCAATTCCGATGGATAATAAAACCCATGAGGGGTCGAGCTCCAATTGAACACCTTGTATGGCAGCCATTCCGATGTAATGCATGCTGACAATCCCGAATCCCATCAGACCGGATGACTGCAGTAGTGTCATCCATGTCTTGTTGCGGGAAACCAAGCCGAACGACAGAATGCACCCGGCAATCGCCGGAACCATCGACCCGATAATGACCCAGGTGGAATACGTGCTATCGTGTAGAGAAGCATGCCCAAGCATGGCCACAAAATGCATGGACCAGATCCCGAGACCTAAGGTAGTGCCGCCAAATAAAAGCCAAACGCGATGGGACGAGGTAGATTCTCCTGTGACTCGTTTCGCCAATTCGAGTGCCATAAAGGCAGAAACACTGGCAATAATGAAGGCGAGAAACATCAAAAAACCATTATGACTCATTGTCTGAGTGCTGATTTGTTCCATAATATCGATACCTCGTAGGATTATTTATTGTATGTTCACTTCATTATATGCGGAACAACACAGATTACATATAAAATTATTTAAATTAAATAACGGGTATTAAGTTGCTGAAGGGGGGGCCGACTATGTATAAAAATAAATATATCAACTTTTTCTTGTTCATCGCATTCGGCTATTCATGGGTTATATGGACGACACTGTATTGGTGGACGGATTTATCGATTACGTTCATCGTCATCTTAGGAGCATTCGGGCCGAGTATTTCAGGCTTTCTCACGATGTATCGACTTCGTGGTGGTGCGGGGGTGAAGCATCTCCTTCGAAATAGTATCCAGTTCAAGATGAGTTGGAAAACGTATATGATTCCACTTTTATTAGTACCGTTTTTATTTCTCGTTGCCTATTGGTGGACGGACCGGAGCGGTGCGTTAATCGTTCGCGAACCGTGGTGGATTGTCCCTTATTTTCTATATATGTTGTTTCTAGGTGGGACACTGCAGGAAGAGTATGGATGGCGCGGCTATTTGCTTGACGCGTTGCAGTCAAGGCTGTCTCCGCTTTTGGCCAGTCTGACACTAGGAGTCATTTGGACGCTTTGGCACACCCCTCTTTTCTTCATGGCTGGAACTGGGCAGATGAACTTGTCATTTTGGGCATATGGATTAGCCGTGATCGCCTACACGATTCTCATCACGTGGGTATACAATGGTTCGTCACGCAATCTGTGGTCTGCCTTTCTTATGCATACGATGTTTAACGTTATGCTCGTCATGGTCGGGTTCGATGTGGAAGATGGCTATCCAATTGGATTTATTCATTTGACGATTACATTATGGACCGTTGTGATTTTAGTCATTTGGAAAACGTACGGAAAATTGAATTATGAACCGCTCGAAGAAATGATTCCAACTTACCCGAGTGTTACGCATCGGATTCGCGAGGGTAAAGAGTAGAACAAAAATAGAAAAGGAAGTGGACGTCTTGAAACTCCGCGCACTCGAACAATCAGACGTAAAGCCCTTGCAACGCTTATTGATGGATAGTTTGAGTGATTTGATGCGACGAGAGCGTTTTGAAGATGCCGATTTGCTTGATGAAGAAGTGGCGCGTCTGAATACGACCATTCAAGATCACTTTGATGACGATTTCGTGCAACTGTATGTTGTCGATCAAGATGGTGTGATTGTGGGCGTAGGGGCATTATTGCCACCCAACGATATCATTTCGGGACATCTCGAGGTCGAGCGCGATGCCATTGAACTAGGTAGTGTCTATATATCACCGCATATGCAGCGACTTGGCGTCGGGCAATTTTTGCTAGAAGCGATGAAACGAGAGATCCTCGCTAGAAAGCAACACGTCTTTTATTTAGATGCGGGTTTTCCGAGCGCGCAAGCGTATTGGCAAAAACGATTAGGCGCACCCTCTCTCATTCTCGAACATTATTGGGGACCGGACGCATCACACATGATTTGGCGAGTGGACATCAAAAAGAGAACTTAGCGCTCAGGCTAAGTTCTCTTTTTAGTAGTACGAACGCATAAATTGATGAATGCCGGATGCGGTCGCTTCGGCCATCCGTTGACGATACGTCGTATTCGTCAAATAAGAACGGTCGCTTGAGTTACTGATAAATCCGTATTCCACAAGGGTAGAAGGCGAAACATTTCGTCCGACCACGTAAACGTTCTGATACTTGACTCCGCGGTTTTGGATTGTGGAGATACGCGATGCAATCTCTTTGTTGATAGAGGACCCTAGGCTACGACTCGCTGAGATGTAAGGATTGGTCGTATAACTGTCTGACGTCGGTACGAGTACTTCGTGTCCGTGGGCCGTGTTGTAAACAGAAGAATTCGCATGAAGACTGACAAAGATGTCCCCTTTATAGGACTTATTTAGTGACACACGTTGCTCCAGTGAGAGATACGTATCAGTTGAACGTGTGAATTTGACGTTGTAGTCATATGTGCTCGACAAGACGCCCGCAAGGCGTTTTGCGATATCAAGTGCAATCACTTTTTCATAAACGGATCCGTAAACGGCTCCGGGGTCATTTCCACCATGTCCTGCATCGATGACAACGGTTTTTCCGGTTCCATCTGTATCGGTTGGTGTCGTGACAGTCGTCGGTTTTAGATACTCGGATGCCACATAGCCCGTTTTACCGTTATACGTCACTTTATACCACGAGTCGTATCGACTCACGTATTTGACGACCGATCCGGCAGGAATTACGGTCAAGACATCGCTCCAAGAAGCTGCGCTAAGTCGCATATTCAAATTCACTGTTGTTTCGTAATATGAAGAGGGTGTCACCGGAGTTGTTGTCGTCGTTAAATAGTCAGAGGCAACGTATCCGGTTTTGCCATTGAACGTCACTTTATACCAAGAACCATAGCGGCTGACGTATTTGACGGTTGCGCCAGATGGGATCGTGGTAACGACGTCACTCCAAGAAGCAGCGGTGAGGCGCATGTTCAAATTAGCTGTCGTTTTATAATAGTCCGACGGCGGAATAGGAGCACTTGTAGGTGTTAAGTAAGCAGAGGCGACGTAACCGATTTTGCCATTAAACGTTACTTTATACCACGAACCGTAGCGACTGACATATTTAACGGTTGCGTCAGCCGGGATCACGGTGACGACAGCGCTCCAAGAGGCAGCGGTGAGGCGCATGTTTAATCGATCTGTCGTCTTATAATAAGAAGCAGTATTGGATACCGTCGTAACGTATTGAGAAGAAACATAACCTGTTTTGCCTCCATAACTGACTTTATACCACGAACCGTATGTACTGATGTAAGTGACACTCGAACCGGACGGGATTGTTAAAAGAACAGGACTCCACGTTGCAGCACTTAAACGAAGATTTAAGTTGGCAGTTGTGGTGTAAGTCGAGGCGGCCTCGGCGACAGTCGATTTGATTCCAGAAGAATCGAGTTGGAATGGGGCGATGACTGCCCCGGTTAGTGCAAGTGAAGAACTTAATAATAGCTTTAAGCTCCATGATGATTTTAATCCATTCAATGTTCAAACTCCTCTATTCAATAAACTAGCGACAATGACGGCATATGAGAGTACATCTGAGTTGTCTTTGTTTATTATATAAGTAAAAAGTAAAAAATGGAGAGAAATATATAATTCATTTACCTTTTTTCTTAAAATAAAAAAGACGCACGAGGCGTCTTTGAAAAATATGATTATACGATGCGTGGCATGCTCTCATTATTGATTTTTTCTGGAATTTCAACTTGAACAATGCGTGGTCTTTCCTCAGCATTAATAATAATCGGTTCTTCGATTTTAACAATGCGTGGTCTTTCTTCTGCAAATGGTTTAAAAGAACTTCCGAGTAAAATAACTGCAGTTGCGATAAAGAAAAATCCAGCTAACTTTTTCATGTTTAATTCCTCCGTTGTATAATGATTTATATAGAAAACTCTTAATACCAACGAAAATAAAATGAGTTACAAGTCATCTGTGGATTTCAAAAGCTTATAGATATCCTCAGACTGTTCTTTAACTGAATTGAATAAGTCTCCTGAATAGGTTTCAGGTAAACTTGGCTCATAGATGGTGACTTTATTAGAGTCATTCTTCGCTAAAGTAGCCAAGATCGGTACTTTCATAGTTTGACTTAATAAAGTACTACAAAGTGGAGTACAAACTTTCTGCAGTTGCTCTAATGAATTAGGTTGCCAGCACACGGATGCCTCAGGAAGAATGTACAAAATGTGACCTTCGCTCAATAGCGTTTCACATTGTTTAGATAATGAAGTTGAGTCCTGTTCAATGTTGATAAACTCGTAATCTTGAAGTTGTGCTTCATAAGCAGTCTTAGTGCTTCTTTTCAAAATTGATAAGGATAATTCCGGACCCAAAATATAAAGTTTTTTGAAAGAGCGATTTACTTTCAACGTCTTTGAAATTAATTTGGGGAGACGCTGGTAGTAGTCGATTTGAAATGCACTTACAATGAAACCCTTATTAGAAGATAATAACTCTGTCAAATTCTCTAATCCTTCGAAATGATTTAAATCTTCTTTCGAATATGAATGGTCTACGATTGTAGACGGTGTAGAAAATTTCGATTTAAAGTAGATTTTTGGTTTAATATAATCTTCAGCAAGTAAAAAGCTAAGCTTCCCCATTTGCACCATCTACCTCCTACGAAATGTTCATTGTTTTCTAAATAATAGAACTAAAGCCCAAATCATTGCTTGTTGACTAGTTAAATCTTATCATGTTTTTTTATGGTAATGGACATGTTTAAGTTGGGAAAGTTTCTTGTAAAAAGATGAATTAAAATAAGAATTATAGGCTAAATTTCCTGAAAGTATATAATTATGAAGAAATATTAAAAGAAGTTCAGAAAATAGGGCAAAGGGGCTACTACTAATAATGGAATACAATTATGGGAATTTAATTAGAGTAGAGCGCTTGCGGCAAAATATGAAACAATCAGTCTTAGCCAGGGGGATTTGTTCGATTTCGTACTTAAGTAAAATTGAAAACAATCAAACATCTGCTAGTGAGGAAGTTCTTGAACTGTTGTTTGAGCGACTTGAAATTGAAGTACCCCTGTATCATGACTTTAGGTATCAAGCAGAGAAAGTAATTAAAGAAATTAGAGAGATTTTGAAAGAAGCGATTTTGACGCGGAAAAATGGTGATGAGCAGGAGAAAGTTAGAAAATATATGAACCATCCAGCGGTCAAACAGTCAAAATCAGTTTACACTACGCTTATGATCACATTGGCTCGTCTTGGCGTGATGCCAGGAGGCGACCCAAAGTACCTCACAGAAGTAGGCTGGATTGAAGATCAACTATCCACTGACGATCGCATTCGGTATAACATGTTGAAAGCACTTCAGTACTTTCAGGAGAATGAAAAAGAACTTTCATATAAATTAATAGAAGAAGTGACTGAAAAGTTACCCCATTCAGGAATTCCTGATTGGGAGACAGCGGATATTCGTTATGTAACGGGTGCTTTATATTACCGTTTCACAGACAATATACAAGCGCTTGAAAATCTTCAGTCTTCGTTAAGGTATTTTCAAGAGAATTTTTGTTTAGAAAGAATGATTGAGTGTCACATGATAATTGGATTGACTTATAAACGTCGAAAACGATATGCAGATGCACTTTCCTACAATCAAAAGGCACTAAAGGTTGCGAATGCGACTGATCTAAGAAATTATTACGGCATGCTTTATAACAACATAGGAGAAATCTATTCGTTGTTAGGTGAACAAGATAAGGCACTTACGTACTTTATGGAAAGCTTTGAATATAAAGTGGATATTAGAAGCAAATTATTCAGTGTTTTATCATTGGTAGAGGTAAATGCAAAACAGAAAAATGAAAAGGGTGTCCTTGATTGGTTAGAGACTGGACACGAATTGATGCAACAACACGAGTCGATTGAAGAGTTTAATCAGCACTTTGATATCTACTGGAACCATTTCAAAGAAAAGAATCGTCAAAGCGTGATGAACAGTCTAAAAAGCGCAGTTATTTATTTTGAAGAGCATGATGAGTATATGTATGCTAAAAAATATGCTTTATGGTTAGCTCAAGAATTAAAAGCTTCAGGAAAATACAAACTAGCAACAGACTACTATGAAAAAGTGATTTCAATCATGTCACAAGCAGAATGACGCCCTTTTGGAGCGTCATTTTTTATGACCTTTAAGCTTCTTTAGTCAGACGTCTTATGGTGTCGTAAAATAGTGCACCGTCCACACCTGTTCCTGAGCGAGGCGTTCGTCTTTGATATGACCGTTAAGGACTTGCTGTAATAAATGAATCAAGTGCTTCTGGAAATTTCCGTCATGTGAGCCACTATGCAAAATTTGCTCTTCGCTCGCAATGATATAAAATCCACCAATCCGCAAAGGAATATGCTTTCGAACCAAAGCCGTAGCGATTTGATACTTCGTTTGTTCGCCTGTATGAGGCACTTCGACTTCAAAACGTCCCCATTGTTTCAAATCTCCAATTTCTGAAAAAGGTGGGTCACGATGATTCAATGGCAGGACCTCCGATCCTAGCAATTTCTTTATAATCAGTATATCTTGTTTTCGGCTTAAAACGTGTAAAAATAAATGGATAGGGTATTCCACATCCACGTAAATGAATCGGTTTCTTTCCTTTCTATATTTTGTAAAAGGAATCCTTCCGAATTAGGCAAAAATGAGTCAAAAATAACACGGTTAAGAAGACCGTGTTATTGCATGATATGTTCTTTCGATGCGGGAAGTTCACAGATGAAAGTACTTCCTTCCCCATAAACTGATTCGACATGGAGTTGTCCGTCATGAGCTTTAGCAATCTCTTTACAGATAGCGAGCCCGAGCCCGGTCCCCCCGATTTTGCGTCGATCCGAGTTGTCAACGCGATAAAATTTTCCGAAGAGATGAGGAAGAGAGGCAGTCGGTATGCCCATTCCATGGTCTTTTACTTTGATCACAACCTCTTCATCTATGCGCTCGAGTGATACAAGAATATTCCCGCCGTCCGGTGAATATTTGATGGCGTTACTTAACAGGTTGCCGAACAGCTGTCGCATCCCTTCTAAGTCGGCATCGATGACGAAATTTTGTTCGATATCAACGTCGATGAATAGCTCATGAAGGTCCGTTGTTTCTTGATAAAATGCGACGCTATTTGACACGAGTTCATATAGGTCGACCGGCTCCCATTCAAACGTCTGTTTTCCGGATTCCATCTTCTGCAAGTCTAAGAAATCGCTGACGAGATATGAGAGTCGCTTCGCCTCATCATAGATCGTATGCAAATACAGTTCTCGACGGCTTTCATTCAAGTCGCGCGACAACATGAGTTCGGTAAACCCATAAATCGATGAAAGGGGCGTTCTTAATTCGTGCGACACAGTCGTTACGAGTTCAGATTTCATCCGGTCAACCTCAGTCTCGGCGGTAACGTCACGTAGGACGAGCATTGTCCCACGGAGTCGACGATCACGATAAATACTTTCGGCATAGAGTTGGATAAAGCAATCACCTTGATCAATCGAAATCGTGAGCCCGTCTTCCGGTGGGTCTTGGGAGAAGACTCGCTCGAAGTACCGAACGAATTGCTCGTGTTGGTCGACGCGTTTTGCTAATTGCTCGATATCGATGTTGATGGCGGACAACTCTTCGTACCCTTTATAGTCAAAGTGAAGATCATCAAACATGCGGATGAAGGCACGATTTCCGACGACAGTGTCATCTTCATAGTTTACATATAGAATAGCTTCACGCACCGAATTAATCAGTTGGGCTGTTTCTTTCCGATCCTGTTGCATCTGAAGATAGAGTTGCATCCGAAGAAGTGAGATGGCGAGCTGGCTTGCGAACGCGTTCAGTTCGGACTTTTCACTTGCATCATACTGTTCATCATACCGTGCCAAATAGAGGCAACCAATCAGACTATTCTCGGACGGGTCCATGATCGGGATAACTGATTCATAAATATAATACGGATACGTGTGTAACGCATCGACGACCCGTTTCGACGTTGCGGCGGGTAACTTTGAAATCATGACGCGTTTGAGTAAAAGTGAATCTTTTTTGAGACTTTCTTGTTGTTCTTCGGTCATTTCTTTTGGTACGACAGACGTAATTTCTCCGTCTTTGGCGAGTAGGAGCGCACCAAACTCGGATTTTGTGAGTAACACGATTTTTCCGATGACAGATGAATAATCAAATAGCGATTCTTTTGAGGCCAATACTCCGATTAATTCATTACGATATTGAAGGTTCATTTGATTTATCTTGGATTCGTTTAGTACACTCTCGAGCTTTGCTTTCTTGGTCTTCAATCTATGGTTTTGTTCAGTCATCCGTTTGATGAGCGGACGCCCGATGAGTAAGATGGCACTAATGAACATAACTAACCCGATCATCCAAATCCATCGAAGGGCTGTGAGTTCGAGAGTAGAGACATCCCCATCTCGCACAAACCAAGCGCCAATCGCGGTCAAAATGATACTAAATCCACATACGCTATATAAAATACTGAGTATTTGACGACTGTTGAGTTGTTCAATCCACTTACTGATCATTCGTTTTACTTCCTTCCTTGAACATAAAAACGGGGGTCATCCTTTCCTTGCCCTGCATTCTACGAAACGGGAAAAGGAAAATGAAACTAATTTGCTTATGCGATGTGTCTATTGTCTATGTTGCTTTCACATACACGCATTTACCCAAAATGATTAAAAGATACACATGTCTACTTTCTCACCATTGACATCATTCACATAAACTATTATCTTGAATTTAAGATAAAAAAGAATGAGGAGTGTGAGTGGATGTTATCGATTGAACCGTCTGCTTTGACTGAAATCGACACGTATAAGTTTTTGATTGGCAGCATTGTGCCGAGACCGATTGCCTTTGTCACAACACGACATGAGGATGTGATCAACGCGGCTCCATTTAGTTATTTCAACGTGGTTTCTTCCGTTCCTCCGCTCGTGTCGGTCTCTGTCCAACGAAAGGATGGAGTGATGAAGGATACAGCACGAAACGCGCTGCGCACGAATGAATTGGTGATTCATATCGTAGATGAAACGAATGTCGCCCATGTGAATGAGACGGCTGCAAACCTTGCAGCCGATGAGAGTGAACTGTCTCGCACGAACTTCACGATTCAACAAAGCGAAGTTGTTTCGACACCTGGGATCAAGGAAGCAAAAATCCGATTTGAGTGCGTATTACATCACCACCTCCCGATTGAATATGACGGACAGACGACTGCGGATTTGTTGATTGCACGAATTGTCCGTTTTCATATCGACCGTGATTTATATAAACACGGACGTATCGATGCAAAACAACTGGCTCCGGTCAGTCGAATGGCGGGGAATGGTTATGCGACACTCGGTGAATTTTTCGATTTGAAACGTCCGGAATAATTGATAAACGTGTCCGTTTTTTCTAAAGAACGGACACGTTTTTTGGGTAAAGAAGTAGGAAGCGTATTTGCGTACGGTATTTCTTTCATTCCGAACCTTGCTTATGTCACAATAAAGTCAGAACATTCTAACTTTCAGTCATCCTAGATTAGAGAAAAAAGGGGAGTCCGTCATGTACCGTCCAACTGTCCAATCGATTATTACTGCCATTGAAACCGTTATTGTCGGAAAAGAAGAAGTCATCGCTAAAAGCTTAACTGCGTTGCTAGCAGGGGGACATGTCCTTTTAGAAGATGTACCAGGTGTCGGAAAGACGATGCTCGTTCGTACGTTTAGCCGAGCGATCGACTTAGAGTTTAAACGCATTCAATTCACACCTGACATGTTGCCATCCGATTTGACCGGTATTTCGATGTATAACCAAAAAACGAGAGAATTCGAATATCGTCCTGGTCCGCTCATGGGGAATATTATTTTGGCGGATGAAATCAACCGGACTTCTCCGAAGACGCAGTCGGCTCTTCTTGAGGCGATGGCGGAGCGAAGTGTGACAGTGGATGGGGAATTAAAAGTACTACCTTCACCATTTTTCGTCATGGCGACACAAAATCCGATTGAACATGAGGGGACGTACCCATTACCTGAAGCGCAATTGGATCGTTTCTTGCTCAAAATTGAAATGGGCTACCCGACATTCAATGAAGAAATTGCACTGTTATCACGTTTTGAAAAAGACGAGCCGCTCGAAACCCTTCATAGCGTAATCACGAAGCAAGAAGTCGAACGTATGCAGCGTGAAGTGAGAGATGTCCACGTATCGAGTGCAGTCAAACAATACATCGTGCGATTGGTACATGAGTCTCGGAAAGATCCGCATACGTATTTAGGCGGAAGTCCGCGGTCCACCCTTGCCTTGATGAAAGCATCACAAGCGTGGGCATATATTCATAATCGTGATTTCGTGTTGCCAGATGATGTCAAAGCACTGGCGACGAGTGTTCTCGGACATCGTGTCTTGTTGACGGCGGAAGCGCGTTATAAAGGAAAAACGTCGAATCAGTTGATTCAAGACTGGCTCGATACGTTACCTGTCCCGATGGATCGTGAGGTCAACGAGGTATGAAAAACTGGATGAAGCTGTTCGTTGTATGGGCGGCGGCATTCGGATTGTATTCATTTGCCCGCATCGAAGGAAGTATTGTCGCTTCGACGTTATGGTGGTCGTTCGCGGTGTTGACCGTCTATTGGACGCTTTTCATGATCTATCCAGTCACTGCGGCGAACGTCTCGCGACGTGTGACGACGAAACGTCTCGTCTCCGGTCAGGTGATGGATGTCGAACTGAAAATCGAACGGAAGTATCCTTTCTTGATTGGGATGGTGACGTTAGAAGAGCGAATGCCACAACGCTTAATTGATGAGGATAAGACTATTATCGTGCCGGTAGACCGTTTCTTCCGGCGTGCTGAAGTTGTCGAGTATAAAATCGATGCAATCAAACGAGGAATTCATGTCTTTGATCGAACGATTCTCCATGTTCGTGACGTGTTTGGGTTATTCGACCGTAGACGGACGATACGAATCGAGACAGTCGTTGAAGTATCTCCTGCTGAGCTGCCGTTTGATTTGCCACGAGATGAGCACGTCGGAGGACGTGGTGAGCAATATCGCCAAACGCGTACGTATACAGAAGTGGCCAATACGACAAGCGGAGTGCGTGAATATGCGGCAGGAGACCGAATCGGACGGATTGATTGGAAGGCATCTGCACGTCGAGGCAACTTGATGACTAAAACGTTTGACCAGGAACAAGAAAAGAAGCTCTCGCTCGTGTTTGTCCCTTCGGTCTCTGCTGGTTACGAGGAGGCGTTTGAACGCTCTTTGTCGCTACTCGTTGGTGCGATTCGCCAGTTAGAACGTAAAAATTTGCCGTTTGAACTATATGTGATTGAAGACCAGGTGAGGTTGTTTCATCTTCCGGACCAAAGCGCTGAGGTCGGTCATTACTTGCTGACTGCGACTCCGGAAGCGGAGGGGCGTCTCGTCGAGAGGGTGAAGCAGAATCTGCCCCAACAAACGGGGGATCTGATTTTAATCAGCCCGTTCGAGACCGCGTCAATCCGGGAACTCATGCATGAAACACAAGGAAGCTATCATCTATACACTGCGGTAAGTGAGGTGATGACATGAGAACTTGGGTGACCCGCATTGTTTATACGATACTTGCCGCCTATTTGTTGTCGTTCTGGATTGAACCGATTGTTGGAAGTACAACGTTTGATGTGAATTGGCCGTTTTATTTCCTTCTCATCGTGCCGATGTTCGCAAGTCTTCTCCCGTGGACTGCTTTTCTTAGTATTTCATTTCTCAATTTTCTAGTCGTCCTATACGTCTATCACGGAAGTATTTTCGACTGGTTCGGGATTTGGATGGAAGACTTCACAGGTGTCATAAGCGGAGAGTTACCAAACGAGGCCATCTTTTTCTCTGCGATGGCGCTCATCGGGCTTCTGTTCGCCGTTCTTGTCGGACGAACGTATCCAAGTTACGGATTTGTGCTTGGGATGATTGTATCCACACTTGGTGTCATGGCTTACTTCGACACGTGGACACTATATGACGGTGAAGGTGACATCCTTTATGCTATCATCACATCGCTGCTCCTGTTATTCGTCACGGATTTGGCGAAACGACCGAGTCAATCACTCGTTCGGTTTGTCAGTATCGGTTTGTTGCTCAGTGTCGTTGTGGCCCTTGCGAGTGCGTCGCCGACGCTCGAGGGGGATTGGTCCGATCGAATCACCACGAGTTTCCGAAATGCGACAACAGAAGGCGATGGGAACGGACCGGGGCGTGTCGGATATGGTGTTAGCGATGAGGCGTTAGGTGGCCCGTTCGAACAAGATGACGGAATCGTCTTTATTGCACGCGGTGCACCGGCTCGCTATTGGCGTATTGAATCAAAAGCGATTTATACAGGGAAAGGTTGGATTGCGGCACCGGTACTCGATTCCAACTACAATCGTGGACAGTTAGTGGACGCGGAAGTGGATACGACACCGGAACAGGCGATTCTGCGTTTTGATCGTCGACAATCGTTCGTTCCATACGGTGGTGAATATCCACAAGCGGCGGAAACGGAATCTGGTACAGAGTTTTTGGTCGGTGATATAGAGCGGGATTTCCCGAACGAGACAATCAACATTCAACCTTCCGGGAAAATTGTATTTGAGAACGAGGGACAAGCGACGCCACGAACGATTCAACTCCGTTACAGTGTCCCCGCTTTCTCTGAAGAACAGCTCGATTTAAACGAAGACGTAACTTCGCTTACTGAAGAAGAAACGCAGGTTTATTTACAACTTCCAACCTCGTTACCGGATCGAGTGAGAGATTTAGCTGCTGAAATCACGGCGGAGAGTGAAACTCCGAACGAAAAAGCAGAGGCGGTTGAAGCTTACTTCCGGAATGGAGAATTTCAATATGATACGGAAAACGTGGCCCAACCGCAAGACGACACGGACTACGTCGACCAGTTCTTATTTGATACACAAATCGGCTATTGTGATAACTTCTCGACATCAGCAGCCGTCTTGTTGCGAGCAAATGGCATTCCGACACGTTGGGTAAAAGGATTTACGATGGGAGATACGCGG
Organism: Exiguobacterium marinum DSM 16307; assembly: GCF_000620845.1. Taxonomy (GTDB): domain Bacteria; phylum Bacillota; class Bacilli; order Exiguobacteriales; family Exiguobacteriaceae; genus Exiguobacterium; species Exiguobacterium marinum. Next base: position 6,920 of record NZ_KK211189.1, on the reverse strand, counting down.
GGGGTCATTCAAGGGGAAGAAGAACATACGATTCGTAATCGTCATGCTCATTCATGGGTTGAGTATTTCATTGAAGGTGCGGGCTGGGTTCCGCTAGAGGCGACAATCAGTTTCTCGGACGCTAACTTACTACAAATGGAGCAAGAGACGGATACGAATGATTCGACCCCGGTTACGAACGATCCACAAGCGTCTCAAGACAACAATCCGCAAAATCGTCCACAAGAAGATTTATTAATCGATGATGTGACGACAGGTGACGTTCAAGAAGAGGGGCGCAGTATTCCGATATGGGGATGGGTGATCATTCTCTTCGTCGTGGCCGTCCTCATTTGGAACCGGAAGATCATCGAGCGGCAAATTATGTACGTCTGGTGGATGAGTCGTCCGCTCACAGACGGAAGTCTTGTTTCGATGCATCGATACTTGATGAAGCGACTTCGAGCAAATGGATTTAAAATCGATGGTCGGACGCCTTCGGAACTTGCCAAAGAAGTTGATGCCTACTATGAAACGAATGACATGACCCGCTTAACAGCTTTGTTTGAGCAAGCAGTCTATGCGGAACAAGAGCCGAATTCAAAATATAAAGAATATTGGAAAATCATGATTCGTCGAATTATGAGTTGAAGTGACGGGATGCATCAAGTAAGATAGACGCATTAGTTAGATAATTGAACATGGCATTCCTTCGTATATACTCGTGAATTGGCGCGAGAGTCTCTACCGGACCACCTTAAATGGACCGACTATGAAGGAGCACGTTTCGTATACAAAGAAAAGGGCGTGCTTCTTCTTCGGTTTGGATTAATCTGGGGGAGAGGCGCGTCCTTTTTTGAGGAGAAGGCAGAAAGGTGGAGATTTCGTGAAAGTAGAACAAGAAATGATTTTGGTGCTCGATTTTGGTGGACAGTACAACCAGTTGATCACGCGTCGTGTCCGTGACCTTGGCGTATACAGTGAATTGCATTCGCATAAGATGACGGCAGACGAGATTCGCGAATTGAACCCAGTCGGCATCATCTTCTCAGGTGGACCGAACAGCGTATACGCGGAAGGCGCATATCGCTGCGACCCGGAAATCTTTGAACTCGGCATTCCGATTTTCGGAATTTGTTACGGCATGCAACTCATGACGCATCATTTCGGTGGTCGTGTCGAACGTGCCGCACATCGTGAATACGGGAAAGCGACATTGTTCTCAACGCCGGAAGCATCAGCGATTTACAGCGGTCTTCCAGTCGAACATACAGTATGGATGAGCCACGGTGACCTCGTCATGGAAGCACCAGAAGGATTCATCGTTGATGGGACGAACCCATCTTGTCCGGTCGCTTCAATCAAAAATGATGAGCTGAAAATGTATGGTGTACAATACCACCCAGAGGTCCGTCACTCAGAATACGGAAACGACATCTTGAAAAACTTCATCTATGAAGTGTGTGGTGCTAAAGGCGAATGGTCGATGGAGAACTTTATCGATATCGAAGTGGAGAAAATCCGTGAAATCGTTGGCAACAAACAAGTGCTTTGTGCCCTTTCAGGTGGAGTCGATTCATCTGTCGTTGCGGCACTCGTTCATCGCGCAATCGGTGATCAGTTGACATGTATGTTTGTTGACCATGGTCTTCTTCGTAAAGGGGAAGCGGATAGCGTCATGAAGACGTTCGCAGACGGATTTAATATGAAAGTCATTAAAATCGATGCGCAAGAACGTTTCTTGACGAAATTGGCTGGTGTGTCAGACCCTGAGCAAAAACGTAAGATTATCGGAAACGAGTTCATCTATGTGTTTGATGAAGAAGCTTCGAAACTTGTCGATATGGACTTCCTTGCGCAAGGGACGCTCTATACAGACATCATCGAGAGCGGAACAGATACAGCGCAAACGATCAAATCACACCATAACGTCGGTGGATTACCGGAAGACATGAATTTCACGTTGATCGAACCGCTCAACACGCTCTTTAAAGACGAAGTCCGTGCGCTCGGTACCGAGCTCGGTCTTCCTGACTATATCGTTTGGCGCCAACCGTTCCCGGGTCCAGGCCTCGGAATCCGTGTCCTCGGTGAGATCACGGAAGAGAAGTTAGAAATCGTCCGTGAATCGGATGCTATTTTGCGTGACGAAGTGAAGAAAGCAGGTCTTGAACGAGACATCTGGCAATACTTCACGGTGCTCACACCAATCCGCTCGGTCGGAGTCATGGGTGACGAGCGTACGTACGACTATGCTGTCGGTGTTCGTGCGGTCACTTCAATCGATGGGATGACGTCAGATTGGGCACGTATTCCATGGGATGTACTTGAGAAAATCTCTGTCCGGATTGTCAACGAAGTCAGCCACGTCAACCGTGTGCTGTATGACATTACGTCTAAGCCACCTGCAACAATCGAATGGGAATAAGCGGAACAGAGGGGAATCCCTCTGTTTTGTCTTAAAACCGAACATTAACGTTTTTTTTAGATATAAAATCCGTGAATTTAGTTGACATTCTATTTTCGCGCTGATACGATAAGAACGTTCTTATTATAACCGAACAATTATAAAATAATTTGCCGTATAATATCGGGGATATGGCCCGAGAGTCTCTACGAAATCACCTTAAATGATTTCACTACGGCGAGACATAGATGAGGGTGTATGCCCTCGTATGTTTCGCGTGGGGTCCTCGGTCATTTGCCGGGGACCTTTTCTCGTTTTACGGCGAGTACAAGGAGGAAAACAAATGAGCACACAGCTCAAGCAAGACCAACAACAAACGACAACGAGTCGGATCGATCGCTATTTCCAACTCACAGCACTCGGGACGAGCGTTCGCACGGAACTTGTCGCAGGCTTCACAACGTTCCTTGCGATGGCGTACATCCTCTTCGTTAACCCGAACGTTCTTGGAGCAGCAGGGATGGATACAGGAGCGGTCTTCGTGGCGACGGGTCTTGTCGCAGTAGTCGGTTCGTTGACGATGGGACTTCTCGCAAACTACCCAATTGCGATTGCGCCGGGCATGGGCCTCAACGCGTTCTTCGCATACAGTGTCGTCATCGGGATGGGTATACCATGGCAAACGGCTTTGTCAGGTGTACTCGTATCAGGTCTCTTCTTTATCGTATTGACGCTCTCAGGGATTCGCGAAACGATTGTTAACGCAATTCCGGCTCCGCTCAAAATGGCGGTCGCTGCAGGGATTGGTTTCTTCATCGCTTTCATCGGTTTGAAAAATGCAGGCATCGTTGTTGCGAATGAAGCAACACTCGTAGGTCTTGGTTCGCTTGGAACGGGAACGACGCTTCTCGCGGTATTCGGACTTGTCGTCAGTGCCTTGCTTATGGCGCGCGACGTAAAAGGTGGTATTTTCATCGGGATGTTGTTGACGGCAATCGTCGGTATGATTTTCGGTCTTGTGCCGACTCCGACAGCGATTTCAGACGTTGTATCGATGCCGCCGAGTATGTCATCTACATTCGGTCAAGCATTCATCAACTTCGGTGATGTGTTCACGCTTCAAATGCTCGTTGTTATCTTGACGTTCTTCTTTATCGACTTCTTTGATACGGCTGGAACGCTCGTCGCGGTAGCGCGTCAAGCGGGAATCATGAAAGAAAACAAAGTACCACGTGCGAGTAAGGCGTTAATGGCTGATTCGACAGCAACGGTAGCGGGTGCGATTTTTGGAACATCTACAGCGACTTCATATGTTGAGTCGTCAGCAGGTGTCGCGGCAGGCGGACGTACAGGGTTGACTGCAGTCTTTGCAGGATTGTTCTTCGGTTTGGCGTTGTTCTTCTCGCCTCTCTTGGCAGTTGTTACGGCACCAGTCACGGCTCCGGCGCTCATCATTGTCGGTGTACTCATGGCTTCGGCTCTTCTTGATATTGATTGGAAGAAAATCGAAATCGCCGTACCAGCTTTCTTGACGATCATTATGATGCCTTTGACATCTTCAATCGCAACAGGAATTGGGCTTGGGTTCATCCTTTACCCACTCATGATGATTGCGAAAGGAAAGACAAAAGAAATTCATCCAATCATGTATGGGATGTTAATCATCTTCTTGGCATACTTCATGTTCTTGCCACACGCATAAGTTCATTTGAAAAGCCGGCTCTTTTATTAAGAGTCGGCTTTTTTGTATGCAGTATTCTCGGGAAGGAATGGGTCGTACATGGTGATGGCGTGATTTTCTGTGATGAATTCGTTTCGAAGGTGTGTGCCATTCATTGAAGTGACTTCTTTAAATATTTGGTTATGTCGTATCGTCCCGCCCCACCATTCACGGGTGAAATGATGATTTTCTTCATATATTTAATACTGTTCTTTATTCGGGATGTTCGAACGCCATTCCCCGACGAGATAATCTCCTTCTATATATAGAAGAAGTTGATACGTTTGTGCGGTTTGATTGGTGATTTGCAGATC
>NZ_JHZT01000004.1 GCF_000620845.1 Exiguobacterium marinum DSM 16307 | reverse complement strand
TGTAGATTTGTATACATGTAGATTTGTATACATGTAGTTTTGCATACATGTATATTTGTATACATGTAGATTTGTATACGCGTATACATGTATACCGTTTTTTTTGAATATCTATCTTTGTTAGATCAACGTGGCTGAATATCCAGCAAAGGAGTATACCTTAAAAATATTTAGATGAATTGTCGTCACATAAAAAACGAGCATGCTCTACTGGAGCATGCTCGTTCATCAATATCTAAGGCTCAGTTCATTATGGACTGCCTTTTTTATTTACTATGCTTCATCATCAAAACGTCTCGAATCAGTTCATATTCTTTTCTCTCATTGGAAGAGAATAGCTCCAGATACTCGTCAATCATCGTAGAAATAATCGCATCTGCCGAATCCGCTTTGCCCATCGTCACTAACGCTGACAATTTGTTTTTTGTGAGGTTCGATACACGAACAGTGCTTGAACCCATGTTGACGGAGTTCTTGGCTGATCGTTTGTTTGAAGTTTCTTTCTGAACAGTAGCTTTCGATTCCACTGTTTTGTCTTCAGATACTTCAGCTTTATATGTTTGTTGCGGCGCCGCTGCACCCTTACGGTCCAGCAACCGCTTTTTCGCTGGTTTTTGAATCAAATCTGACATATTATTCACCCCTGTTCCACGTAATTCATTTCTGCTTCGAGACGGTTTAAGAACTCCTCTGCAACTTTTGCATATGTCTCCATGACACGTTTGTCGTGCATATCTTCCTCGACGATTCCAGTGATATCATATCGCTTCAAACGCTCCATGTTCTTGATCACGCCTTCAAAAAGGTTGTGCGATCCGAATACATTCTTGGCATTTTCAAGCGTTGCCATATCTACGGCTGCACCATTTTTGAGAAGAACCGGTAGGATTCCAAGAATATCAAAATCAGCACCATAGTCATCCAGCAATGTCTGCAGGTACTGTGTAAACACCTCGGCTCCCTGCAAGCTTCGTTCCTGTGTCTGAAGTACAACGACAACGAAATCAGAGGCATAGAGGGCAGAGTCAGTATAGATGGAGATAGTCGGAGGAACGTCCACAAAAATGAAATCGAACTCGCTCTTCAGAGGTTCAAGTAAAGTAGACAGATACGTCACTCGGTCCACTTCTTTCTCAAACTTTTTCTCAAGAAACTTCGGGTACTGCGCGAAATCACTGAATGAAGGTAGTAGGAACAGATTGTCCGTAACTTCTGTGACGATGCTACTTAAATCGCCTTCTTGCATTGCTGCCATCAATGTCTTTTCGAAGGTTATGTAATCATCTTCTCGTGCAGCCTTTGTCTTCAAGAACAAGGTAGTAGCGTTCGCCTGCGGATCTTGGTCACAGAGCAACACACGATAGCCTTTCTTGGCCAGTGCATAAGCGAGCATCGTACTATTTGTCGTCTTTCCCGTGCCGCCTTTAAAGTTTCCGAACGTCACAACAATCGCTTCTTGCTGTGAGAGATCAAGCTGATTGGTCATTTTAGTGCCTCCTTTTTTATTTGTAAGTTCAACGTATCAAACTTTTCTCCATTTGTATACATGTATACAAGTGTATTTTCATCTTTCCCTTTAATCCTAAAGAATTGTATATGTATCGATCTGAAAGTGACATAAACTATTATCTTCTTAAAAATTCTGGGTCACTGACCGAAAGTAAAAATCTCCTCACATTTTTAGAATACATTTCGAAAAAACAAGATATTTCTGAGTTTAATAAGTTAATATCAAACTGTGTTCTCCCAGTAGAGCAGATGAAAGATGCTCGAGCAAATTACATATCCAATAGAAATAAAGATAATTTGTATATAGCTGTTTGGACACTCATAGTTTTTCTGATTGCTTATTTAATAACAAAATCACTTGTAGTTGTTTGGGAAGTCTTGCCTTTATCAGTTTTTCAAAATTTCTTGGACCTTATGTTCGTATTAATTTTTATACGACTTTTAATGCGATCTGTGGAAATATGTTATTCCTTTTATACAGACCTTCATGATAAAGAAATTGATAAAAAATCAAACTTAACTAAACGAAACAGAGCAAATTTAGCTTTAAACAGCTTAATTGAAATAATATTTTTCTCCTATTTGACCACTCTATGCTTAATCGGAACCAAAATAGAGATTGAAAATACTTCGTTTATTCCATTTATAGTTGGAGAAATATTGAATCTTGTAAACCTTTTTATGTATTCACTTTCAGTTTCGTTATTTAATGTTTCATTCGAAAATTTATAAGACGTTATAAGTTCACATATAGCACTTATTCGCCCTATACACTTAACTCAAGTAATAAGTAGTGTTGTATTGTTAACTATTTGCTTGACATCCTACATTAACTCTCAATCTTCTTACACAACGGTGTTGCTAAAAAAAGAGATGGCAATTACATTTGTTTAGAACAAACAAATTCAGGAATCAAGAGAAATATCTTTAAAAAAGAATTTGAAACCATAGACTTACTCGTTCAAGAAGTGAATTTTTTATACGAAACAAACTGTATTGACGGAAAAACACATGAAATGTATAGAAAGGCTATAAATCGCTATAAAATAAAAGATATTAAATAGCTTTAATTTACATCATAATATATTTTTATGTTATTTATTTAATTTCCATCACATTATAGGGGTTATTATTGAAAATTGGTATTATATAACCATTTTTTAATGATAATCCCTTTGTTAGTATACAGATGTACCTAGCTAGTACAAATATCACAGTCTTAACGTTAAGAATAAAAAAGGACGTATTTCTAAGATGACACTCAATTTTGATAAAACGGTCAAACTCATTTTCCTCATGACTATGGCCCTTACACTGGTTTTCTCCGGGTTCTCTTCTTCAGTTTCTGCACAGGATAACACTTCAGTCACTCCAGGTATTGAAGAGGCAATTTCTAACTTTGAAGACACAACTAGTTCTGTATCCTCAGATTTAGAAAGTAATTTAGTAAAGGCAACTAAAAAACAATTGAATAAAGAATTACGCGGTCTAAAAACTAAAGATTTAGATTCAGAAAATGTCAAAGCATTGTCTTTGGATAATGGAAACTTTTTTGTCCAGTATGTTGTAAGCGAAAGCTCAAATTTCGAAGCAATTAGCAGTGTTTCATTCGTTTTAGACTCAGATTTAAAAATCATCTCAGTATATGAAATCAACCTCAAACATATTGATGAAGAAAATGCATCGCTTCAGGTATGGTCTGAAGGTAACAAAACCATTGATCAAACTTTAGTGAAGCCAGATGTACAGCCACAATGGTCATGGTCAAAATTCAAAAAATGTATGACTAATGACTTAGGAATTAGCTGGGCTACTGCATCTACTATCGGTGTTATTTGTGGAGGAGCTTGTGTAATCACTGCAGGCGCTGGATGTATCGCATGTCTTTCAGGAGCAGCAGCAATCTCAGGATTCAACTGGGGATACTGCATCGCAAAAGCAAAATCATAATAAAAAAAAGCTTTCTATAAAATAGAAAGCTTTTTTAATATCTTTTTGATAAAAAAACTAAAGTGGAAGTTGCAACTAAAACAATTAAAAAGAGAACTATATTTAAAACATCGGAAGCTTTAAAAGGTAATTCAAAAAAAGTCATCCATGTGAAAAGAATTAAAATAAGAACAGTTAGTGTCACACTTAAAATAGAAAGCATTTTTCGTTTAATATTTTTAATTCTTTCATCATTTTCTTTCATTTCTGGGTATAAGTGCCACATGGTCAAAGAAATTAAAGCAAGAGAGAGCTGTGACAAAAATGCCATACCTAAATCAGATGTTTTACTAAATACGCTGAATGACAATAACAAGATTGTAGATAAGGAGAAAAATACCCCTAATCCTAAATATAATTTTCTATAAATCATCGTTGTCCTCCTCGATAATGAAAATATCTTCTACATGTAAATTGAATTTTTTAGCAATTTTTAAAGCAAGGGGCAGTGAGGGGTTATATCGACCTTTTTCAATAGAAATGATTGTTTGACGCGACACTTTAAGATCAGACGCTAATTGTTCTTGAGAACAATTAAAACTTCCTCTAACTTCTGCTAACCTGTTTAACAATAATTTCACCTCTTTTCGTTTCAACTTCATTGCTCTAATAAGAATTATACAGTAAAGTTACCTTTACGTAAAGCTTACTTTACGTAAAGGTAACTTTACTAAGGGAGAAGGTCAATCTATGAAAAAAAAAATCTTTAACTATATGTTGCTTGTAATAGCACTCTCAACGCTTATTTTTATGGGTACAGAGTATTATAATAATTTTAAAAACAAGGGCTTATATGGGGAAACGCTTAAAACCATAAATGCACAAGATATTTTTCCCCATACACAATCAATTGATTTAAAAATTGCAGTGATTGATACCGGTATAAATACAACTAATAAATTTTTAAAAGATGCAAAAATTAATCAAGAATATTTAGAGAGTAACCAAGGTCTTTCCCAACAAATGCATGGAACCATGGTAGGCGGTATTTTAGTAAGTACAGGAAATGGACACACGACACCTGGGGGCCTTATACCAAATACCTCTATATTGTCTATTCAGGCTGGAACTGACATGGGTATGACGTCTGAACAATTAGCTAAAGCCATTAATACGGCTGTTTCAAAAAATGTAGACATCATCAATATAAGCTTAGCTACACCTAAAAATACCATTGAGCTAGAAAATGCAATCAAATCTGCTATAGATAAAAATATAATTGTTGTAGCAGCCGCTGAAAATAATGATCCATCACTTGACTATTATCCTATTTCCTATGAAGGTGTTATCGGCGTCGGAGCAGTCGATAACAATAGACGTGTAGTTGATACACCTAATATCGATAACATCGATATTTTTGCATCTGGTTCTGATTTACTGACTACTAAGTCCTCAGACAATGGTCTAACTTATTTCACTGGAAGTTCTGCAACAGCACCTCTGGTCACAGCTTTTATTTCTGTACTCAAATCAAAAAAACCAGATCTAGATTCTAAAGAAATTCTAGAGTTAATGAAGCGCAATGGCAGTCAAATAGAAATAAATAATAAATCAGGTATAATTTTAAATGCAGAAAAAACATTAAGAGCAGTGGATTAACTATTGAAATAGGCATATGAAAAGAGTCAAAGATAGCCTCACATCCGAGTATCTTTGACTCTTTTGGTTTATGGATAAACTCAAGTAAATCTTTGATCATTAAAGAAATCATTTAGATTGATATTTAGACCATCACAAAACTTCTGAATTGTACTTACCTTCGGATGTTTTGTTCGTCCGCTCATCAGCTCTGAAATCGTAGCTTGATTCAATCCACCTTTTTGAATCACTTGATGGATGGTCATATTCCGTTCCGCTGCGAGCTCCTTCATCCGCTCGATGATTGCCTCGTTCAACTCCACTTCCTCACCCCACGATCCAAGTACTCTCTTCATCACTTATTCTTTATGAAGTCTTCTATTCCTCTACCCTACCATAATCTCTTGAAATCAAAATAATTGTCATTATTTTCTATACTCAAAGCTTTATTTTTTTACAGTTGTGCTACAAAACCGAAAATATTGAGTTACTGTTGCTCTTCATCCCTTGTACAGAGCGGATTCGACAAGAATCGTCAAATGTAAAATTTCTGACATATCAGAAAACTGATGATTTTTATTCCTACTCCTGCTATATTGGAACCAACAAAAGGAAACATCTGTTTGGTCGCCGCTCTGGTTTACAGAAAGGGGAAGGCTTATGTATCGATTCGGGGAGTGGTTGAAGGAGAACCGTCGGCTTTCAGGCTGGTCACAGATCGAACTATCAGAAAAGACATTCGGGGAGATCTCGCAACCCGCTATCAGTCAGTATGAACAGAATCGCTCGGTGCCGTCGATTGCCGACATCGATCACATGGCCCGTGCGTTCGGACATACGCTCGCGACGGTGCCGTGGGACGCCATCGACTTCGGCTACGGGGCGAAGCGCTCCGTCACCAAGCTCGAGCGACGTCGGTTCGACCTGAAGGAGTTGCCGCAGGCCGACTCGGTTCGCACGTTCGACGGTAAGACGTATGAACTGCACGGTTTCATCGGCATCGAGAAGGCGAGCGGCGAGACGATCCAGTTGACGCAACTCTACTACCGGATCCGTACGGTCGTCTGTGACGCCCATGTGCTCGCCAAGCGAAAGAACCCGGATGACGAACTCATCCACGTCAAGAAGCGGAAAAGAGTCCGCCAGTAACCGACATCGACGCAGCAGCACATCCTTAAGGATGGTCTCCTCCAATCACATACCGGCGTGTCCCTCACCAGTGACCGGGTGGGTGGGATCTACGCACAGATGGTTCGGCGAGAGTCGCCTAAAACTCGCCACAAGGTCACCTCATCGTTCCGGGTCATCGAAAAACCCTGTACAGCTTCTCATCTCAGCGAGGAGCAGAGTTCGTGGGGGAACGGCTAGAAACCCACCGCACCGAATCCGACTGTCCTTAATGATGTGCTGCTGCACATCAAGAGATCAAGGGAAGGAAGTGTGTACTGTGGCATCAAAAGAACAGAAACAGAACCGTAGCTTCGCTGAGAAACTCTTACGCATCCGTGGGAAGGACTATGAGGAGTGGCTCGACGAGCAACATCAACAAGTCATCCAGGACAACCAGGAACTCATTTTGGAGGCGCTCGAAGCGAAACTCAGCTTCAAGTCACCGGCGCACCAGGACTAAGGAGGGAACGACATGGGACTCAATGAGACAGGACTCAGCTTGCTTCAGTTCTTCCAAGGACTCGCCGTCATCGCCGCAGCCATCGCTTTCGCCATCGGGGGCTTCTACTTCATCTTCGGCGGGGACCGCGGACGCTCGAAGGCCGTCGGCTGGCTTGTCGGGGGCGCCGTCGGTCTGATCATCGTCATGGGCGCGTTCACGCTCGCCGAGATGGTCGACCAGAATATCAAATTCTAATGCAAATTCACGCAGCGTTCCAATCGGAAGGCTTTTTTTGTTACTTGAAACGAGAGGAGGAAGGAGATGCTGTTTGTACGATTCACCGACGTCCCGGACACACGGATCCAGAACTATGAGCGGTTTACTTTCGCCGAGGCCGTCGTCGCGACACATGACCTGCATCATGCGCTCAGTAGCGAAGGGACGAGCTGTTCCGGTGACTTCCGGCTCTTCGACCAGAAAGACGAACTGCTATATCGGGGGACGTTCACGTTCGGGACCGGAGGGACCTATCCGAACCTGTATCATCAAGTGCAGGACCGGGTGCAACGGATTCGAACGAAGAAGGAGGACAACGCGAAGAAGATGTGGCTCCTCGACGAGATTGAGACTGAGACCCCGGACGACTATAAGCGCCAATCCGTTAGACAAATCACGACTGTCTCGTCGACCTATCAGTCACGCTTGAACCGCCTGCAACGCCGCCTCATCTACGGGGCGGCCACAGCCGGGATTCTCTTCACATCGTTGTTCACTGCCACCCAATGGTTTATCGATAAAGAGGCGCACGCTGAGCAGGTAACCGGGGGCGAACAGGTGTGGCTAGATGCTTACGACCAAGCGCTCCAAGGTGAGGAAGCCTCATTAATCAATTTACTGGAACGAAAAGATCGGTCCGAGGAAGAGGATGCCCTATTGATCGACCTCTATCTGGCGGAAGGAAAAGACCAGAAGGCGCTCGAGCTCACGGATGACCCCATCCTGATCGAGACGAAGCTGGTCGGGCTAGAGTTATCCGATAAGGAAAAATTGGAACGGCTCCAGGACTTCCAAGCGTCACACCCCACCGATGAGGGCGTGTTCGATATTGCCGCACTAGAACGGGACCATGAAACCGTGGCCAAGACGGATGACGTGGAATGGACCGCTCCTCGCATCTCGGCAAAAGTGACCGCCTATCTCTATCTTGGAGATATCGAGTCCGCAAAGGGGTGGGCGTCTAAGACGAACGACACTGCCGTACAAGAAAAAGTGGACAACTATCAAGACAGCATGGCCGCAATCGACAAACTGAACGAGAAACTGAAGAAAACCTCTAGCAAGGACACTTCGGCCCGTGAGAAGATTCAAGCCGCTATCGCTGCAGAAGAAGTTAAACTGCAAACGATTCTTTATTCCGATTAAGGTAGGTGAAATAATTGAGAACTTTGTCTCGATCACTACGATTTCCGATACGTTTGATCTTCCCCGCCCTGTTCTGCCTGTTGGTGTTGCCGGTCGGGATTTTTTATCTGCTGAACGGGGTCTTCAATATCATTCGACAAATCATGACCCCAATCGTACAAGACGGGCTGTTGTCCGGAGCGACGATCCCGGCGCTCTCACCCTCCCTGTTTGTGGAGGTGAGTCTTCCTTCTTCGACCGTCTTGATCGGGCTGATCGTGTCCAGTCTGTTCATCGGAATGGTCGTGTTCGGCAAGGTATGGCTGAACTTCCGGGATCTGCGGAAGAATCAGAAAGGGAGCGCCCGCTTCACCTCGTTCGATGAATTGAAACAACAGTACCGTCGCGTCCCGGACCGGAAGAAGCGCTATGACGGATTGGGCGGTGTCCCCGTCGGACGGGTCAAGAATGAGCTGTTCATCGATGACTCGCCCGTCAACAACCTCGTCATCGGGACGACCCGGTCCGGGAAGGGCGAGACGTTCGTCTTCTCGACGATCGACCTGTACAGCCGGGCGCGTGACCAGGCGAGTTTGATCATCAACGACCCGAAAGGTGAGCTTTTCGCCGCTTCGAAGGAGACGCTCGAGCAACGCGGCTATCAGGTCGAGGTGTTGAACCTGATGAACCCGCTCCAATCGATGTCGTACAACCTGTTGCAACTGACGATCGACGCATTTCTCGAGGAGAACTATTCGCTCGCCCAACAATATGCGCGCTCGGTCGCGTTCATGTTGTACCATGACCCGAAGGCGCGGGACCCGTTCTGGGCCAACTCGTCAATCGACCTGTGTACGGCGCTCATCCTCGGACTTTGCGAGGAGTCGAAGGACACGCCGGAGAAGATCAACATGTACAACGTCGCGCTCATGCTCTCGGACCTCGGCTCACGAATGGTCGTGACGCGACAAGGACAGGAAATCTCCGCGCTAGACGAGTTCTTTCAACGGTTCCCGGAGAACCATCCGGCCCGGCTCCAGTTCGCGACGCTCCACTTCTCGGGTGGTCAGACACGAGCGAGTATTTTAGCCAATACCAATGCGAAACTCGGGATCTTCACGTTGAACGGGACCGGGAAACTGACGTCGATGAACTCGCTCGACATGCGACGCATCGGATTCAACCGCTGGATCAGTGGACGGACTGAACCTTTGACACGGATCACGTTCAAATTCCCAGATGGGACAACCCATGCGCTCACGACCGATGACGATGGCAGCTTCATCGTGTATCATACGTCGTCGCTTCAATCTGGAAACACCGTTCAAATCTCGACCGACTCAAGCACTGCGACGATCCAACTAGAAGCGCATGACGAGGAGAGTGGGAGGTTCCACTACGCCATCGACGGTGCCATCCAAATCCGTGAGGTGATGCATCAACTCCAACCTGTGGCGGTGTTCCTGATTGTCCCGGACTATGACCCGACATTCAACGTCATCGCATCCCTTTATATCAAACAGGTGTACACGGCGCTCGCCCGGGTCGCCTCGCAGACTATACAAGGCAAATGCGAGCGTCAGGTCGTCTTCTTACTCGATGAATTCGGCAACATGCCGCCGATTGAGGGCATGGCCAACATCATCACCGTCTGTCTCGGGCGCAACATGCGCTTCAATCTCGTCATCCAAGCCTATTCCCAACTCGAGAACCTATACGGAGAGGATTGGAAGACGATCGACGGCAACTGTGGGAACACGCACTATCTCTTGACCGCGGACGAGTCGACCGCCGAACTGATCTCGAAGAAGCTCGGTGAGGCGACCATCGTCACGAAATCGCGGTCCGGTCAAACGTTCTCGTTCAAGAAATCGAAAACGGAGAACGTGGACGGTCGTCGGCTCATGACAGCGACCGAGGTCATGGGACTCAAAGAAGGCGAGATGCTCATCATCCGTGTCACCAAACGTCAGGACATGAAGAAGCGACGCATCCAGTCGTATCCAATCTTCCTGAGCGGCAAGACGGCGATGAAGTACCGCTACGAATACCTGGCGGACGACTTTGACACGGACCGCTCGCTGCATGATATCGACATCCCCTGCCGTCACGCCGGTCTCGACTTCGAGCAAATCCGTGTCCGTTTCGCGAAGAAGGAAGACAAGACGGATAGCAACGCGCCATCGAATCAGAAAGACACGTCCTTGACGGTACGTGACGTGCTTCAGGACAGCATCCTCCGTTCGATGTTCGAAGGGCATGACATCGGTGGGATGTCCCTCCCCGAGTTCGAGACGAACCTGAACCTAGGAGTTTACGACGTCACCGACAGCCAGAAGAGCTTTTTGAGCACAATGATTGCGAAACGACTCGAGAAACTGAAGCAAGGCACACCGTAGAGAGGAGGCCGAACCCATGGCCGAGAGTGCGAGAGAGAAGCGAATCCAGAACGAATTGCGTGTCGTCGCGAGGATCATCGAGACGCAGCGCGTCCGCCTCGAGCGGGGCGACGTGCTCAACATTCAGACGACCGATGGCTTTCTGACCGTCTATCAGGACGACACCTCAGACACCCCGAAAACTGTTACACTAATAGATAAGTTCGACTTCCGCGTCAACCTGAAAGTCGCGGATCTATTGAAGGGGAAAATCGTCTGACGGAGGGGTAAACGTTATGAGGAAACTACTTGCGGGTACTTTAGGAATCAGCTTGTTTTTACTTGGAGCTTGCTCAAATTCCAATGAGTCTTTGGTTCAACGTGATATTGAACACGTTGAGAAGGTCATGACAGCCGAAGAGGATGATTATTTGCTGATTGTAAAAGAAGAAGATGGTGAATTCGAAGAGTTCGTTGAATTCGTAAAAGAGGTAGCGAACGAAGAGAGTCAACAAGTCACGCTCTATAATACGTTTCAGCCAGATGGCGAAGAACTTGTCGATCGTGGTAACTTTGAATACACTGACGAACTAAAAGGTGCCGTTCTATACTCGATTCAAGATGGAAACGTCACAGATGAAATCAATGTTGGAATGTTGACGGCGGATAATTACAAACAACAGTTAGCAGACTTCTTTACTAGGACTCAGTAGATTGGGGGTCTTTCAATGGCTGATTCCGATTTAATCACCAAATTACAGGAATACGAAGATGTACTCCAAATAAGTAGTATGGTCAATGACGCACTGCGCTCAATGGGATGGATTCTTGTCAGAGGACTATCAGTCTTGATTGACGGCCTTGAATCAATCACGAATCAAATCCTATTAACCAATACATTCTTCAATAATGACCAAGTGGTTGAATTCGTTCTTACGATTCAACCTTTTTTGTATGTTCTTTTAGCAGGAAGCTTCTTGCTCACTGGGTACTTGTTGATTTTTCAAAAGAAATTTGAACGTGAGAGTTTTTTGATCAACCTGTTCATCACACTATTAATCTTAGGTTTACTTTCACCAACTATGAGCCAAATTCAGGAGTTCTCTGATGAAGCAATCGCAGAAATCGGGACAGATTCGCTTTATGACGGGGAAGCCTCATTATCTGAGAGTATCTTAAAACGGAATGTACATGATTTGATTGAGCACGATTCGAAAAATTTTGATGCTGCTACAGGAGAATCATTAAATGCCATTCCGACTGAGTTGATTGATAATATCCGAATCAATGAGATTTTCGACAAGAACAACTATGACTTATCGGCAACCGGAAACAAATTGGCCGAGTCCTACATTCTATGGAACGGAAAAGAGACAAGTCTCGGTAAACTCGACCAAGGTGGCGTTGAGTGGAACAACCAGTATTACTACCGCTATCAGCCGAACTGGTTGACTATCTTCGTGACGCTCGGGATCATGGGCTTCACGTTATTCTCGATCGCCTACAAACTGGCGCGTCTCTCGTTCGAGCTTGCCTTCAACTATGTCCTGGCGATTCTCGTCGCACCGGCCGACCTGCACAGTGGTCAAAAGACGAAGAAGGTCATCCAAAGTATTCTAAACACGTTCCTCGTGATCATCTTGATTTTTGTCTCCATCAAGCTATACACAATCGGGACCGCCTATCTCGCGGAGACGTTGGACGGATTCGCCTATCTGATCGCCCTTATCGCCTTCTCGGTCGCTTTGATCGATGGGCCGAACATGGTCGAGCGGCTGTTCGGGATCGATGCCGGGCTCAAACGGGGCTGGGGTGTCGCGCTCGGCGCCTATGCCGCCGGGAAAGGTGTGACCTCGGTCGGTGCCCACGCGGTCTCGAAGGTCGCGCGTGCCGCACAAGGCGCACCAAAGATGCCCTCACTCCATGAGGCCGCGACGACGCGGATGGATTCAAACACCGTGCCTCAGAATGGCTCACTGCCTAATGTGGCAACACAAGCTTCACAACGGATGGATGCCGAGAGACACATTGATCCAGACAATGTCGCTCAAGAGAATCAAACCGCAAGTCGCACGCAGACCGACAAAGAGAAACCGACAAATCCGAAGGACGTTGCGCAACCAATCAGTGGTCAAGAATCAGAACCGGAATCGCAAGACTCTACACACCTAAAAGAAACGTCAGAGCGTACTTCGTCTCCAGAATCGATTCATGCGACGAACCCTGAATCAAATACCGAACGTAGGCCAGACCATCAAACAACATCATCGGAGACATCAAGACCGGAGTCGATTCACGATCATTCAAGTTCTGGTCATTCTCCAAGCCCTAGTACGTCGCCTATCAAACAGGTCACTGGGTCCATCGATACCGCATCCGGACCTGACAATCGTCAAAGCGAATCGGTAGCCGGAGAAGCCCCGATGTCACCGACGCAACAAAAAACACAACATTCAAACGACTCATCTACGTCATCTGCACCGGATTCAAATGACACGGTATCAGAGAAGCGTCAAGGCCGCGCCAGACGAACTATCCATCAGGACACCGTGATTGATGTTGAGACTGAGGTCATCGAACAGGTGCGCGAGAATCAGATGCACCGTCACACGCAGAACCATGAAGAGACGCGACGAATCTACCCGACCTCGCCACCAAAATCTGACAACACGAAGAAGAAGGAGTGATGACCCATGCGCAACTATCGGATCCCGAACGAGGTCACGACCGAACTGAAGATCAACAAGATGCTCTATCTTCATGACTTCCTGTTCCTCGTCGGGCTCATCGTGCTCCGGCTCGTGACGCTCCCGTTCATCCCGTCCGTGCTACACATCCCGTTCACGGTCTTCCTCATCATCTTCGGGCTGTTCATGGTACTCCGGCCGGCCACGAACCCGCAGAAGCGGATGGTCCATGCGCTCTACTACGCGCTCATCAAACGCAAAGACACCTATCTCGCGCTCGATGCGCAGACGAAAGGACGTGAGTGAAATGGCTTTCATTGAAGATACGCTAAGGGAACCGAGACGCACAGGCACCTGGCTCGACGAACATGACGTGGTCGAGAAACAGAAGGTCAAAGATAAGGTCGTAGTCAAACCGACGGTCGCCGAACTGATGCCAGTCGTCGACATCACCGGGACCGAGGCGTTTGAAATGCGCGACGGGACCTATCTTGACATGGTCCAGCTCACCTCAAAGGACATCTACTCCTTGAATGAGGAGGAAAAAGACCATGACGTGTTCTCCCTCGCCTATCTTCTGCAAGCGTACACGCACCCGCTCAAGGTCGTGCCACTGAATACACCGCTCAGTCTCGAGCGGCAGAAAATCAGCATCGAACGACAGATTCGACAAAATCAGACACCGGCCTACCTGCCCTTTCTATTGAAGAAGAAACAGGAACTTGAATACCTCGAGGAGCATCGCACCAATCGCGATTATCTCCTCTTTTTTTATGCCGACGACGAGCGGACGTTACGGGAGCGGAAGACACACCTCTATAAACTGCTCCGCCGCTCAAACCCGATGCGCGAGCTGACACTCGACCAGAAGGTACATGTGCTCTATCAGCTGAACAACCCGAATACGAAACCGCAACTCGACGCCTGAAGAAAGGAGTGACGTGCATGTGGCAGCGCCTGCGTGAACGACTGTCCAAACAACAGGACCCGGAGACCGTCAAGATCGAGAAAGGCTATAACCCCGACGTCATCGCCAAGATCCAGCCGCAAGGCGGCATTCGATTCGAGGCCAACTTCGTCCGGCTCGGTGACGGCTACCTGTCCTGTCTCCATGTCTATAAATATCAGTCGCTCGTCTATGACTACTGGCTCGAACCCATCTTAAACATGCCGAGCGTTTTGACGACGCTCGACATCGGGACGGCCGACAAGCGCGAGATCATCCAAACCATCAACAAGTCGATGGCCGAACAGAACACGCGCTTCGAAAACGCGAAGGACAACATCGACCGCATCGACGCACGGGAAACATACAAAGAACTGAACGAGCTCTACGAACAGATCACCCAGGGCGAGACGATGAAATATCTGCATCTTCGCCTTTATGTGAAGGCGAAGACGCTCGACACGCTCGAGGTGAAAGTACAGGAAGTGATGGAAGAACTCGAGGCTCGGAACTTCCGCTCGACGATCTTCCTGAACGAACAGGAATGGGAATGGCAGAGCCTGTTTACGAGCTATGATCAACAACAAAAGCTCCCGAACCGGCGCCGAGGGAAAGAGATCCCGTCCCTTTCCATCGCCGGCGGCTACCCGTTCCACTTCACGTCGCTCCAGGACGCGACCGGCACGTATTACGGGACGACTGATACGAACGGTAGCGTCATCTTCGACCTGTTCCATAAGGATAAACAGCGCAAGTTCTATAACGCACTCATGATTGGCAAGATGGGGTCCGGGAAGTCGACGCTCCTCAAGAAGACCGTGCTCGATCAGGCAATCAAAGGCAACAAGATCCGCATCCTCGACGTCACGGGCGAGTTCTCCGACCTCGTGCGTCAGCTCGGCGGGAAAGAAATCGCGCTCGACGGGTCGGCCGGGCTCATCAACCCGCTCCATGTCTATAAGACGGTGACGAACAACGACGGCAGCGCCAACGAGGCGCTCTCGTTCATGCAGCATCTGTCGAAGATGGCCGTGTTCTATCACTACATCAACCCGGCGGCGACACAGGAAGAGACGAACGAGTTCGAGATCCTGCTCCGGGACTTGTACGTTCGGCACGGGCTCTGGGACGAACAGGGCGAACTGCCGATCACGACGCATCCGGCGAACCGGTACCCGACGTTCTCCGATTTCTTGAAACTCGTGCGTCGCGAGCTCTACACGGACGACACACGCACCTCGCTCAAGGAGGCCATCAGTCCGAACCGGGTGCAACGTCTCGAGAACATCGAACTCGCTGTCACGAACCTCGTCCATAACTATGGCAACATCTTCGACGGACACTCCTCGATCGACCGGTTCGATGAGGAACTCATCGTGTCGTTCCCGCTAAGAAACCTGACGAGCCTCAGAGACGAGGTGTTCCAGGCGCAGGTGTTCTCGCTCATGAACATGCTGTGGGACGGGATGATCGCCAACGGCTCGAGTCAACTGAAGGCCTATAACCAGGGCGTGCTCCGGACCGAGGAGGCATGCAAGTACCTCATCGTCATCGACGAGGCGCACCACTTGATCAACACGCGCGACATCGCCCAACCGGCCATCCTGTATCTGCAACGTTGTATGCGCGAGGCGCGCAAGTATTTCGGCGGCATCTTCTTCGTGTCGCACTTGATCACCGACTTCGTGCCGGCCGGATCGAAGTCCGAGAACGCCGAGAACGTCAAGTCGCTCTTCCAATTGACGCAATACAAGATTATCGGCGAGCAGGACGCGGAGAGCATCCCAATCATCCAGACGGTGTTTGATGGCCAACTCTCAAACTCCGAGATGCGCATCATCCCCTCGCTCGAGACGGGGCGTGTCGTCCTCAGCATCTCCGGCGTGCAGAACCTCATCTTTGACGTCGATGTCGCACCCGAGGAGCTCGCCTTGTTCGGTGGAGGTGCCTGATGTGGGCGGCCGCGAAACGGACCGCTCACTTTGCCATCACAGCGAAATGGCAGCTCGCGACGCTCAAGTGGCGACTCATCCTGCTCGGCATCGCGGCACTCGTCTTGTTCCTTGTCATCCTCGTCGTCGGCATCCTCGACACGCTCACGGGTGTCCAGAACGAACTACCGACCGACGTCACGTTCGACACGGCGGGCGGTCTTCAAGTGAGCGACCAGGTGCTCCAATATCGAGCCTTGGTCGAATCGGAACTGTCGAAGCACGGACTGGCCGAACAGACGAACCTCGTACTCGCGCTCATGATGCAGGAGAGTGGCGGACGCGGGAACGACCCGATGCAGGCGAGCGAATCGAAGTGTGGACGGATCGGGTGCATCACCTCCCCCGAGGAGAGCATCGGCTACGGCGTCGAACATTTCGCCTCCGTATTCGAACGGGCGAACCGCGACGTGCAGCTCACGCTACAGAGCTACAACTTCGGCGGCGGCTTCATCGATTACGTCCAGAAGAACGGCGGACGCTACTCGAAAGAACTCGCCATCTCGTTC
The DNA here is from genome assembly GCF_000620845.1 of Exiguobacterium marinum DSM 16307. Lineage (GTDB taxonomy): Bacteria > Bacillota > Bacilli > Exiguobacteriales > Exiguobacteriaceae > Exiguobacterium > Exiguobacterium marinum. The sequence goes on along the minus strand of NZ_JHZT01000004.1, from coordinate 23,045 downwards.
TCGCAGATGATGTACCAACGTGTGAAACACACCGGCATTTATCGTTGTCATCGCCCGAGCGCGGTCCAGCATGGTGCCTGTTATGGGGACATCGAATACGTCGACGCGGTGCTGAAATATCTTGCGCCGGTCGCCGTCGCCGACGGGGTCATCACGAAAGAACTGTTGTCGGGGTTACGTTCCCCGCTCGCCATCCCGCTCAACGTGACATCGCGTTTCGGATGGCGCGTCGTCTTCGGACAACGGGACAACCACACCGGGATCGACTTCAGTTGCACCCCGTCCGACACGATCCACGCGGTCAAGAGTGGCACCGTCATCTATAGTGGGGACCGTGGACCGTACGGCAATCTCGTCCAGGTCCGGCACGACAACTACATCACGGCGTACGCGCACCTGAGTCGTCTCGGCGTCCAGACCGGGCAACCGATCAACGCTGGGCAAGCGCTCGGGTACTGCGGCACGACCGGCCGATCGAGCGGGAACCACTTGCATTTCGAAATCAAGACGAGCGAATGGTCCGGACATATCGACCCCGCACCGGTCTTCGGATTTTGAGTCATGGATGTATGGAAAGGAGGAGGAGGAATGAACTTCACCGCACGTCACCTCGCGTATCTGTTCGGGGTACTGCTTCTGATTTCACTCGCGGCGAACGCCTTTTTCTATCAACAAGTGACGGCTGTCACGAGTATTTCAGACCCTAGTGAGACGAAACATGAGAGCGTCACTCCCTCTGAATCGGAAACCTCCGAGGATACGCCGTCAGACACTGCACCAGTCGTCGCTTCGACGGAGATGGAACGAATGGAAGAGCTGGTGACACGCGCGACACGCTTCGTCGAGTATGCCTTCACCATCACGAAAGACAGTTACACGACCCAGAAACGACAAGCGAAAGATGTCATGTCAGAGGAACTTGCGGCCACGCTCTTCGGTGCGGACGGCAGTGACGTCGGCACGTTCGAGACGAACGTCCGCGACATCGAGGTGTTCCCTTCTGCCTCCGGAGAAGATTGTCTCGTCCGGTTCGAACAAGATCTGTTGATCACCGAGACGGGTTATGAAGAGACGACGCAAGAACTGTTGGCATTGACGTTCGAGTCCATCGACGGACATTTGATCGTCACCGAGATGGACGACCTGACAGCGGAAGGAGGGATCTAGATGCGACGGCAAACGCGACGACGCCTCACCCAGAACGTCTCCCGGTTCTACCTCGGACTCGGCATATTCTTCGTCATCGGCTTTCTCTTCTTCGGCACCTCGTCGTTCTTCTTTGCTGAAGAGGCACCGGTCAATCAGACGCCGATCAACGAGACAATCCGGCTCTCGAACGGGGAGACTGTGACGCTCCATGCCTGGAGTTATGACACGGAAATGCGGACGATGCGCATCCGACTTACACTCGATGAGACACCAGGTAACACGAACGATCATCTCTTCCGTTACGTCTATAAGGCACGTCCGGATTCCGAGAAGGAAGTTGTGTTGCTCCACGACCGGAGCGACCAGTACGTGCTCGAATTGAAAGACGTGCCGAACGACTTTGACCAACTTGCCGTCCGAATCTACGGATTGGATGAGTCACAATCAATCGATGCACTCACACCCAAGGAACGAGAGAACAGTCTTTTGACGTCCCTCTATGCCGACCGTCGGACCATCGAACAGGCGAACCACACCTCATCTGACGAGACAACTTTCACGAGACTATTCGTCGAGGATGAGCTCACGGAGACCGAACGCCAGTTAGAAAAAGCGCAGCAGTCAGTCGAAGCGCAGCGGCAACAGATCACACGGATCGACCGTGACAAAGAGGAACTCGAAGAAGAACTTCCCTACCTCTCGCTCGACGAACAGGTCGAACAGGAGAACGAGATTTTTGACATCGGCCGGAAGCGTGACGAGCTAACACTTGAACTCGAGAAGCTCGAACAGTCGGTCGTAGCGCTCGAAGAAAAGCACGACAAATTGCGCGTCCGGCTCCGGGAACTGTCGATTTAAGTGGCACATTTCGTGCCAAATCGCTGGTTTCACCGGTACATTTCGTGCCGTTTTCGGACTTTTGGTGATATCACGGAAACCCCAGGCTCTGCCTGGGCTATCACGACAAGTGATAGCAGTTTCCCCTTATGCTCTTTGAACGAACTTTTAGGATCTCAGCAATATACAGCCTCTAGAAAGGTGGTCAGGCAGATGGACCTTTTACTCCGCGACATCGACCCCGTCATCGTGAAGCAGATCGATGAATGGGCGAAGGAACACAACTGCTCCCGGCAACAATATTTGAAAGAACTGCTCGCGTCCTGGTGCGCGAACGGAATCCAATCGACGCAGGTCGAGCGGCTCGAACGACAGCTCGAGGCGAACACGCTATACCTGAAACGGAGCACGGACGAACTCGCCGCAGTGACCCGTTTGTTAAACGAGGTGATGCAGGATGCGTGAGACGCCGGGTGTCGTCATCAAGTCGAAGTTCAAGGTGCCGAGCACGAAAAAGAAGTCGCGTCGCTACACGACATACCTCGATTACATCAATCGACCGGACGCGAAAGACAGCCACGATCAGTTCGAGACGTATCACGACTATATGGAAGACGAGACGAAGTCGAGCGGTCTGTTCACACGCGAGGACGACCGGTTGAGCGACGAGAAGCGCCGTGCCGTCCGCGACATCTTCAAGCATGCGCAAGCGAACGGAAGCATCCTCTGGCAAGACGTCATCTCGTTCGACAACGCTTGGCTACGCGAGACCGGTGTGCTCCACGACGACCTCGTCGACGAGAAACGATTGATCCAGGCGACGCGGAACGCGGTCGATTCGATGCTCCAAAAAGAAAAGATGGTCCACGCCTACTGGACCGGTGCCGTGCATTACAACACCGATAATATCCACGTGCATGTCGCCATCGTCGAGACGAGCCACATGCGCGAGCGTGGCAAACGAAAACCAAAATCGATCGAGCTGATGAAGTCGAAGGTCATCCATTCCCTCGCCGACCGGACGAAAGAACAGGAGAAGCTGAACGCGTTCATAAGAGACGAACTGGTCGCCCATAAACGGAACCGGAAAATTCCGACGCTGCCGAACCGTGTCCTGCATCCCGAGCTCGTCCGTCAATTCAAGGACATCTATGAGCGGTTGCCGGAAGACAAACGACAGTGGCGCTACAACATGAACGGGATGCAGCCGCTCCGGGAATCACTCGACCGTCTGACCGATCACTATATCGATATTCACTTCAAATCAGAGTTCCAGGCTTTCAACGAGCGGCTCGAACAGGAAGTGTCGTTCCATCGTCGCAGCTACGGCGACACGGAGAAGGCTGAGCGTTATAGGACGACGAAACGACAGGACCTATACACCCGGATGGGGAATGCCATCCTCTCCGAGATGCGCGACTTGTCAAAAGAACAGGCGACAGTTGAGAAAAATGAAGCTCGCAAACATCCAGTCCGACGTGCATTCAACCAACAAAAGATATTCAACGAATCACTCTATCGAATCGAGCGGCATATGAACGACGAATTCGAACATTTGAAGAATCAACGTGCTTTCGAACAGCTGGAACAAGACATCGAATATGGAAAGTGAGGGAGGACGATGGAAAAGTTGAGACAGATCCGCCTTCGGTTGAAACCGGAGACGGTCGTGTATTTGGAGGAGTTCGCCGACGACAAACGCTTCGGTCATCTCGGCCAGGTCATCGACCATATCGCAGACGAGCATAGACAAGTGGCCGACGAGAAATGGGACATGCAGTTCCTCACCCGCTCAATCAGCACTCAGGTTGCATTTCATATCGAGAAGTTGATAAACGAGCAAGTGTCCACGGAACTTGAACGCATTCGACTCGCAGCGAACCGCTCCGACCGTCAAGGACAGATCCTGACAGAGCTTCTGCAGGCGCTCATGCAGACTGAGGGCATCGAGGACATCATGACGACGGACCAATTCAAGCCGACGTTCCTCGCGACGACGGAACGTGTCGTCCAGGAACGCATCGAGCACCAAAAACAGAAGAAGGACACATTAACTTTTGAGAGAGGATGAACCTTATGCAACCACTTGAACGTCCCTTCACGATGGGACAATTGTTGACACTTCAATTTGATACCGTCACGGTCCTCATCTATGGAAAGCGGTACGACATCCCGGTGTCCGTTTCCGAGCACCAACTTTTGACCAACATCGTGCAAGACGAGATCGTCTTGCTTCCCGTCAATTTCGAGCGGACACGACTGTTACTCGACATCCCGGAAACGGCGCCACAATTCGAACGTGAACTGAACGAATTTACGGATACTGAAGAATCTGTCACCGACTTGTTGAAGGAAGGAGTCTGACACGATGACCAAGATGAAGACGAACGAAGAACGGAAGGCCGAGCTTGAAGCCTTGACCGAGCAGATGGGGAAACAGATCGACAGCTACTTCGAGAGTCCGGAGAAAATCCGGGAACATCTACAGTTCCTCGGTAAGTTCCATCAATACTCGATGCGGAACGCGGTCTTAATTGAGTCCCAGTTCCCCGGCGCGGTCGCGGTCGGCTCTTATCTGTTCTGGGAGAAACAAGGCGCACAGGTACAAAAAGGTGAGCGTGGCATCAAGGTATTCGTCCCGAACCCGGTGACGTACGCCCTTCACAAGGATGAGTGGGTGCCGCTCAGCAAGGCACCGAAGCCAATCAAAGACGGCGTGAAACAAGGACGCATCCCGTCACGTAAGATGATGTACTTCAAAATCGGTCACGTGTTCGAGTACACGCAGACCGACGCGCGAGAGAAAGGAATTGAGGTCTCGGACATCTTCAAACGGTATCACCGGGACGGCGGGCTCGAGAACGAACAAGACATCCGTGACGCCTTGATGACGCTCGCGGATGCCCGGAATGTGACGCTATTGGATGAACCGCTCGACGAGATCGGGACGGCGAAGGGTTGTTATTATCCGGAATTGCATGCGATCGCCTTGAACCCGCGGAACAAATCGATTGAGGACATTAGCGTCCTGATCCACGAGCTCGCCCACGCAGAGCTACACAACCAAGAGCGGAACCTCAAACGTGATCAACCACTTACCACGCCTGAGAAGGAATTCCAAGCCGAGATGGTCGCCTATGTCGTCTCGCATCAGCTCAGGTTTCCGACGGACGACTTTTCCCTGTCTTACTTGGTCGGTTGGACGAAAGATAAAGAGCTCCTCGACAAGGAACAACTGTTGCATGAGGTCCATCAGACATCCTCAACCTTTCTTAATCATATCGAGTCACACTTAGAAAAGGTACGCGCGTTGGAGCAAGAAAAGGAACAGACTCCACTTGAATATATCGAGCAACTAGATCGGCGTATGGGATGGAAAGACTCCGACCTAACACTCTACGAACGGGTTCACGCCGTACAAAGTGTGTTTCCCGAAGAAGTAGAATCCTATCTAAATGCAAAAGCGACCCTCGAAACGAACCTGATGATGGATCGCGTCGATGAGCCGCTTATGTATATTCATGGTAAGGGACTTGGGTTTCAACAGTTCGGTATTGCAAATAGTCATGACTTCAATGAAGATGCACTCGTTGCCTACACTGTCGCGCTACCCACTCAACCTTTGATTAGTGGTCACTTCGACCCTGAAAGAACCGTGCATCCTTTACATGATTTAGAAAAGAACAATAAGGTTGAAAAACCAACCCTCAAAAATCTTGAAGATAGTTGGCATAATGTGTTGCTCGAAGAAGAAAAAAAACTTTCATCAAGAACTGCATTGTTAAATATAGAACGATTAATTTAATGAATTAAACTGAGCTATCGATTCTGTCGGGCTCAGTTTAATGTCTACTTCTATTAAGGCTAAGCTTAAATGTTATTCTGCTTCAAATCTCTCATTACAAATTTCGCAAAGACCCATGGCACTTAAGTCATTAGTATATGTTTCACATCTAATGCACTGATCCATTTCTTGCTCATGTCCACAAGTAGCACATTTTCCAAATTCCAAGAACTCTTCATAAATAGAAACCGTATGCTCTCCGCACTCTTCACATGCAAAATCACCTACAACTTTTGGTCCGTCATCAACCATCTCACTTCTTTTCCAGTCTGAAAGTTCACCTAATTTATTTGGGAAATAAGACTCGATAAATTCTTCGATTTTTTCAATCACTTTATCAAAATCTATACCAGATAATTCACTGTCACTCTCCGGCATATAATTACCTTGTTCCTCATTAAAATAATAATAACCATTCCTATAGGATATAGTGTAAGCCTCCAATTCTTGCAATTCACCTTCATGATTCTCTATAAACAATCTTACACAAGCATTACTTTCTCCTCCATTAGATTCATCAATATTAAAGTCATCTGGAGCGAGGACTAATGAATATTCGTCAGAAATCCGACTATTAATAGTCAGGAAAGTATTTATATAACTTCCTTGATATTCGGAAATCTCAGAAATTTTAAGGTCTAATCTGAAATAAAATGTATCATGAACCGCTTCTATCAAACTATTAATTTCTTCCTCAAATATAGCTGAAATTTCATCTGTACCACGTATATTTATCCCAGATTCTAATTCAGCGACATAAGATTCGTAATCCATTTGCAACTGCCTCAACTTCTCTTGTTCTTCAGAAGATTTATCAGTTCTATTAAATTGCTTATTAGCTTTAATTATTTGTTTTGAAACCTCTTCAATATTGTTTGTTATTGTATGATAGGCTTCTAAATCAATTAGTTTATTGTGCGCTATATGATTTCTATTTTTACTTAATTCATCCCAAAGAGAAATAAAATCCTCTTCAAAGTATTTACTGAATATATCTTTCCAAAGATCAACCTCTACTTGGAATTGATCATTTAGAATTTTATTCTTTAGCTTTATCAAATCATTTGTATCATTTGATTTTAACCATTCTTCTATTTTCGAGTCGTAACTAGGGACCCATTTTTTTTGCTTGTACACCATAATATCTTTGAGATGATCTGTGTCAATTGATAATAAATTTGAATCTACATTTCTATATAAAGGTGCAATTAAACGATATGGTCCTTGCCGAGTATTTGAGGTATTTGCAATCTTGTTATCAACATAGTTTTCCCACCATTTCACTCCCAATTTTCTAGTCATTAGAATATTGATAAAATTCCTTAAGTCATTCTCTACTTTGTAAGTTTTTGCATATAATTCTTCAGCAAAATGTTGCGATTGGCGATCTTCTAACCATATACATTCTTTCCAGGTGCCTCTAAACAGTTGTTTTAGCTCTTTTTTTATTGAGTAGATAGTTGAAAAATTATCTGACGACTGTTCATCATAAGATATTTGAATATTCATTTCTTTTGTGTCATTAAATGTAGCTAGTTCTATATAGATATTACACACATCTATTATTTCATGATCTGATGTCTCAAAAATATTAAACCCTAAATACTCTTCGTCTCCAATATCACGAAATGATATACGCTGGTTATTTAATAAATCTATGATTGTTTTTTCAATCTGTTTTCTTTCAATCTCACCTTTTGAATCTATAAATACAAATCTAATCATATATTCAGTCCTCCCAAAGCTCACTCATTAACTCATCAATTTCTTTCGATAATCGTTGCTTTTCCTCAACGTCCACTTCAACTCGCCCATCTTCGTAAAACCAAAGCACGTCACCAAGTTTAATCGAATGAGGGAGTCGTGACTTCGGAATATCCTCCATCACTTCTCCGAACTCGACCACAGCCAAGTCCCCTTCAAACCGATCAATGATTCCTCGCCACCGCTTCATTTTGATTTTTTCACGGTATAGCTCGAACCGTTCCCCGTGATGATGATTGTGCCGTTCTTATCAGTACGTAACGTTGTCGCCTTTACTCGCTTCAAGTTCGTCACGACTTCCGATGTCGGATGACCGTAACTGTTTTTTCCAACGCTTAGAATGGCATACTTCGGTTTCACCACATTCAAGAACGTGCTGCTTGTTGATGTCTTGGCTCCGTGATGCCCCACCTTGAGAACGTCAGCACGGAGTGTCTGTTTCTTCGACATCATGTCTTTTTCTGCTACATGTTCTGCGTCACCGGTGAACAGGAATGTATTCTTTTTATATGTGACATGAAGGACCGCACTCCAGTTGTTCAAGTCACTGTTCGAGTAGGATTTGACTGGGCCGACAAACTTCGCACTCACACCTTTGATTGGGAGTGATACGCCCATTTGAGCGGTTTTGATTGTCTTACCCTCTCGTTTGACGGCTTTAAGGAAGTCTTTATAAGCCTGGGTCGTATGCTTCACTTTTGGCGCGTAGACGTTCTCGACACGATAGGCATCTAGAATCTCATCCAATCCACCGATATGGTCCGCATCCGGATGCGTCGAGATCAATACCTCGATATCATCCACTTTTTGCTTCTTGAGATAGGCGACGATGGCATCGCCCTTTCCTTTATTCCCGCCGTCGATGATAACGTCCTCACCGCTCGGCATCTTGATATAGATAGCGTCACCCTGCCCGATGTCGATGTAATGGACTTTGATACTTGAAGCTGCAGATACTTCACCATATGGCGATACCAATAGCGCTCCACTAAATAGAACGGCACTCCCGATCTTGATCAATTTATTCATCCTCTATCACCTCTTATGAATTTATTGTAAAATTATTCAACATAGTCTCATTATAATCGGATTTTAACCATATTTCTTTAACATTTCACATGGAACCTTGTATAAAAAGAACACAGGTTTCTTTTATGCATATTTAGCTATTTTAGAGAATTGATAATGATCATAATCAGTTCAATAGCCTCTAAAACTTACGACGACATACCTAATCACCTGATCTAGCCCTCTCATAACAAAAAATACATTACATACATAAGGAAGCAGTTATCATTTAAACGATTAGATCACTTAAAAAACTAATACTAAATAAGGTGCTTACCAGCACGTTTGAATAGGAGATGTTGTTTATGGCTTATACACGTGAAGAAAAGATGAGAGCATTATCCAGATGCAAGAATTGCCTCACCCAAGCTCGTGCACCTAAAATCAGCGAACGTGTTGTCGCGCGAACATATACCCATCAATCCATTTCGCACCTAAACACCTATACAGTTCAAGACGTACGCTGGGGACAAATTCAAGTGAAAAATGACAAGAATGAACCTACCTGGGTAGCCGCAAACGTGTTCTTCTTTGAAGACGATATACCTGAAGCACTCGCTTCTCTAGCACGTCGTGAAATCCGTCGACATAACCGAGGGAATCGAGAGTACACGCAAGTCAATGTAATAAGCAAAATACAAACTGTCGAAGTACTGTTGTATGTAGATGAGTCAGAATTTAAAATTTCACATGGCCACAGTAATTTAGAGATTAGACATGATTTAGACGATGGCACCAACTATTTTGCTGAACTTCCATCCTTCTCATATACGACCAAAATGTTGGATGCACTCGCTAGTTACGTAATATTTGACGATGACCTCAATGCTTCTAGCGATATCAAACTCACAATTCAGTTGCCTCTGGAGCGGTATGCTACATCCGATGCACTTGCCAATGCTATCCTGCAGGCAAAGAAAACAATATTGGATAGTCTACCTGATGCGCTTCATGAGCTCGAATCGGTTATTGATCCTGACGATATATACAATATCGAACGATTTACTAATCTGAAGCAAAATATCCCGACCTTCATCCGCTTTTAATAGCATCAAATAAGCATTTTAAGATGTCGGGTACTTAGGAAAACATCGAAAAAAGAAATTTACAGTGAGGTTTAGATCATTAAATGATCTAAGTCAAAATCATTTATAAAAAACACCATTCGGCCGAATGGTGTTCCTCGCGTGACGTTAGACACGCCCCAGTTTTTGGTTTTGACCTTGCTCTTACGCTCCGTGCCTCCCGTTAGAAAGGGCCAGGAACATAGAGATGCGGCTTATGAGCCAGCAGCTCTTGTTATCGGGCCGTCAGGGAGGCAGCGGTGCGATGAGCGACTTCGCCATCAGGCGCTAGACGCTCACGCATGAGCCCGAATCACCACTCCTTCTCCCATGCCCTGTCTTCAGACACGCCCCAATCCTCAAATCGATACTTGGTGAGCCAATGGACATGCATCACCTCATATTCGAATACACCTTTGGATAGCTCTGAGACGACGAAACTGACGTCCCCCTTCGCCACCACCCATGTCCCATATAGATATACGCTCTTGATCGGACACTCTTCCGCATCCAGATAGATCACCACGCGGAAGTAAGGCGAGTTCCGTTCTTCATCGAACCGGACGACCTTCTCGACGCAATGTTCCCTGTCGACGACACGTAGCCACTCGGGATGTTCCATCAGTTCCGAGAACACGGTCCGGACGAATGGATCCAATCCATCGAACGCATAGTCATCAAGTAGCCGCTCGTCCACCACGTCTCACCCTTTCAGTTTTTATAGACCAATTCCCGATACTTATGCGATTCACGCTTCGTTCAAAGACTCACTAAATAAAAATGTATACATTTTGAAACGATCAGTTATGTACTTGAAGCGTGTTCGTATTGAAGAAGACCGTCATTTGTTTTAAACGTTCTCCTTCTTTCACCTCACAAAGGATATCCATGCTTACTAACTCGAAGGCTTCAGGATCGACGTCCATCCGTTCAGGAAGTCTTCTAAGCAATACCTCTTTCATCTCTTTGATCGTTTGCTGGTCCAATGTGTGACTCATTTGAATCATCCTCTCCTGTTGATAGCTCAACGATACCTCGAATATGAACACTCAACATCTTGGATTATTTCATATAAGCCCTGGGCTTGTTTGAAACAAGCCCAGGGCTTACGTAGGAAAAATGATGATTTTCACCAAACAAGCACTCATTTCTTCATCAATCCAAACATCTCAAATACACATTCATGAAAAGACAGAGCAACATGATTTCTTTATGCCTTTGACTTCTCACCAAATTATTTGTTTTCGCCACGCGAAAACATTCCTTTTCCCGGATCCGAATTCTGGATCCAGGCGAGAGCAACGCGAGTCGCCCCTCTCGTCAAAGAAAAACGCACGTTTTTCGTCCTTGCCCTTACCGGACGGACCGGGACCGGTCCCCCGGCCCCACTCCATTCCATTCAACCCATGTAACCCCGCTGTTTCATGCTGACGTATGACTCGTCCGCACCGAGGATGAGATGGTCGAGCACCGGGATGCCGATGAGGTCGCCTACTTCATGTAACCGTTCGGAGACGAGGATGTCCTCCCGGCTCGGTGTCGGGTCCCCGCTCGGATGTTGGTGACAGGCGATGATGCACGAGGCATTGTTCAAGATGGCGCATTTGAAGATTTCTCTCGGGTGAACGACGCTCGAATTGACGCTCCCGACGTGCGCCCGATGGACGCCGATGACCCGATTTTTCGTGTTCAACATGATGACGAGGAACACCTCACGGTCATCATCCCCGATGAAGGATGCCCCGATTTGTCGGGCATTGTCGGGTGATTGGATGACGGCGTGCTCGAGAGCGACCATTTCCTCGCGAACCTCTTGTTTGATACGGATGACCTCGATGATTGACGATAGTTCCATGATGGTTTGTCCCCTTTCGGATAAGCTGTCCTCAGAACGAACACCGTTGTGCGTCCTGTTGACGGGAACGCAGCGAGCGTCGGGAGACGGTGCAAGGGCGACCGCAGGGAGAGCCTCAAAAAAATGCGTAGAGCAAACGGAGGACCAGGCTTCCGTAGCCAACGAGCGAAAAGCCTTGCTTTGAGCCTGAAGCGAAGGAAGACGGGCCGGAGGGCGCGTCATTTTTTTGACGTCCCTTGTACCGACGACCAGCGAGCTAGAGTACGGAAACAGGACGCCAGACTATAACGAGCCTCGCATACAAACAGTTCCTCAGAAAAGAAAAGAGGGTACCTGGTCACTCACCGATTCACTGGGAAAGACGCCTTCCAAGAATTTTTGATGACATCATCCACCAGAGACATATGCGGACAACCTCGAATTAGGACGAATCTTCCTCACCGACTGTACCCATATCCGAGCGAACGCCAACAAGGAGAAGTTCGACACTGCTAATGTTGAAGTCGGAGTGGTCGAGGACGATATGTTGGTGCGTTCGTTCACCGACGCAAAGAAGGTTCATGGGCTACCCCTCTTGTCCTATCGGGGCCGTGAGGAAATCTAGAGCGCCATCGTCTTAGAAGGACCAGTACATATCATTTTTCAATCTTGTGTCTCGTAAATCATCTCAAACACGTCAAACAAAAAAAGACGAACCAATTCGCTTTTTACGAATTGGTTCGTCAACAGCTTAAGACCCCAAAAAACAAGTTGTCAATCTTTTTTTTGAGAATCTTCACTTAACCGTTTATGCACATATCTACCATCATCAGTAAGTACCCAAACACCATGCTCAATACTCTCTACCAAGTCTTCATTTTGTAAATCTTTTTTAGCCCAACGAACAATGTTGTTCCACTTCGGCTCCTTGCCGCTACGAGTAATAATCGTACGACTCCAATCATCCAATTGATATTTATCAGCTAAATATTCGTATGCTTCTTTAGGTGTAACTTTTTCATTATCCCCAATAAACATGAATAAATCAGTCTTAATATCTTTAGCTGTCGGTAATTCCGGTCGGTTCTTCATAATTTCTCGTGAAACATCTGACATTCCGTTTCGACTAATATCATTCTCAATCAAGTAACGAATTGATTCTCCAATTTCAGTCTGCTTCCCTGCCCATTCTGCTAAAAAATGTTCATTTTTCCTAATTCGTAACACTAGCGTGTCACCAGGTCCATACTCTTTTTTTTCATTTGACATTATTTTTCCTCCTTAGTCATCGCTTGTACAACTCTAGCAAAGGCAGCCTTCACAATTATTCAGTTATGCGATGTAATGTGATGTAATGTGTTATTTTCTTTAATTTACCATAGCTTTTTTTTCTAGTCAATTTTTATTTTATTTTCAGTGAGGAATTGGTAGAAATAACATGCACGGGCTGAGTGGGGCGGAACCATCCATGTCTCATTTGAAGAAATTGTTCAAGTGGAACGATTTTTTATTGATTTCAAAATCAATTTTGCAATTTCAAATCTAATAAAACGAGAACCCGACCATAATGGTCGGGTTCTCGTACAGGTCCTTGCATTCTTATTTTAGACTTCGAACATGTCGTATAGAAGGGACATTTCGACGTCACCTTGTGTCGCCACAAGATTAATCCATTGACGAAGTCTTTCATCCCCTTCATGTATGTACGCCTCTTCCCAATGCTCTCTCAACTCTTCCGGGTCGGCTTGGAGAATCAATTGTCTTACAAATTCTTTCTTACTGTTCAAGACATACATTACTTTAGGTCTGCCTTGGTACTCTCTTCCATTAACTGTGAAGTCTTTTCTTCCTCCACCAGAGTACTTGTCTCTAAGCGCATGGTTAATGACTCCGTGATTCGTGACTAACCAAAACACCATGCGTGTGTATTTAGTCCGGCTATCGCCAGCGATGAGTTCAGGGAATAGAGCAAATCCCATGGCCGTGAAATAATCTTCAGCATCACTTTCTAAAGCATTCCACATCGTTAAGACCGGGGGCGCCGCAACCTCATCATTACCCATCCACCAAAGCGTCTGCCCTTCAGATAACAGTGGACGATAATAAGATTTCAGTATCTCCACCGGTTCTGGATGATTCCTGAACTCATCGTAGGAGATCTCCATTCTTTCAAATATGGTATCCCCCTCCTCTAAAGTCATGTCGATATCGTAGCGAGGAGAATGCGTGACACCAATATCGCTCAAGCAATGTTCATATGGTCTAACGTTAAATTCCACGTCGCCAGGTCCCATTTTCCCGAAGAACATCGCAATATGATCGACGCCCTGGATACGTGTGGACTCCATGATACTGCTCCCTAGACTTCTCCACCCGGATCTAGAAGTTTTCACTTCAACCCCGAAACTATCTCCTATGAGAATATCAGGAAAACTTCGAGTCGATTGAACCAAGCGAACCGTTCCTTCAAAAATTGTACCTACCGCTAATTCCGCAAGCTCTTCACAAACAAGTCCCTCCATCCTTCTACCTTCGTTAGAACGGTAGAAGGATGGATTCACTTGCGCTTTCTCATTCATGATTTCACAAGCGCCCGTCACTAATTGACCAAATTGTTCATACTGTAATTCCATCGCCAACTCATTCGTCAAAATTCTCCATCTCCGTTTCGAAATAGAGACTCCAATTATCCTCGAGCCTCTTCGCAATATGATATGCGAGTAAAGGAGGTACCGCGTTCCCTATGATCTTATATGCGCTAGAAGCAGACAATCCTGGGTCTTCTCCTTTTTTGGACCAAACAAATTCGTAATCATCAGGGAATGTCTGAATACGAGCGCACTCACGAACGGTCAACCTTCTTTCCTCAAGACCTTGTTCTAGCTCATCCAGACGTTTTCCTCCTTTTTCCAAACCAAGTCGACGGAATTCAATGTTCCCGTGATGTTCAGATCTAATGGTCGGCCCGATTCCGTCTAGATTAACCTCAGTCTGACCTTGACAATGTTTTCCCATGTATTTGGCTTTAGAATATTTTTGTTGAGACAAGTCAGAACTTTTCTCAGGTTCAACCAAACCTTCTAAAGCGCTTCTGACCGAAACATGTGGAAGAAGGTTTTCTGTCGGAACTTTAGTCGGCAAACAATGAGTCTTGAACGGATATGGATCATACTTTGCGGAAATATTTTCATTCTGTAGCTCTTCAATTGCCTCTTTCTTCAAAGCACCTTTCTCGAAACCATAAAAAATCACACGCTCTCTAGATTGTGGAACCCCAAATTCGGCGGCGTGTAGCACCTTGGCCGGAACGACTATATAACCATCCCCAATGTTAGAAAAATCATTCTCGATTATTTTTTTAACGTCGCCAAGATTGACCAGACCCTTAACGTTCTCGGCCACAAAAACCTTAGGCTTAACAATTTCCACAACTTCGCGCATCCACATGTATAGTTGGCCACGATTCTCTACGTTCGGCTTATCGATGTCAGCCTCATCAATCTCGACCGATTTCCCATCATGTGATTTGTCAGATTCAAACCCTTTACGTTTTCCCGCCACAGAAAAATCCTGACAAGGGAAGCCACCGGTCACGACCTCAATGTCCTCCGGAAATGGATTGATTTTTGTTTCGCGGTAAGCCTTCACGACGTCGACGATACTTTCGAGGTGATAAACTTCTGACTCGATACCTTTGTTACCAAAATAACGGGTCCACGCTCGTTGAGCATCAGGTCTGATATCGTTGGCGAAAACCGTTTTGAATCGGGTTTCTGGTAGTTCGACCCACTTTCCGTTTACTTTTTTTATATTCCAATGCTTGTTAACATTTAAGTTGATTGATTCTTTTAAAACTTCGAATCCGCCCTCAAACCCTAAATCCATTCCACCACAACCAGAAAATAGAGATAATACATTTCTATTTTTCGTTGTGACTGTTGAGTTAGATTCTTTTTGTACTTCCGAGACAGTTTTAACCGTCATAGTAAACACCTCATTTCTTTACAAGCTATATTCTAACTAAAATATCAGTGATGTGGGTAATGAATTGATTATTATTTCCTGGAGCTCATACACGTTGACTAATGATTGAAACTCTTAATCACAAAGATCATCCACGTCTAATAGTTCCTGACGATTTTCATCTCGGTCACGTTTTTTATTTAATTGGTCGTAAGTTGTCACAATATCATTTATTACCCGCTCAAAGTCTGATGCTATTTCATGCTCCCAAAATCGAAGTATGGTCCAGCCTTGGCAAACATAGTGCTCTGTTTGTTCCGCGTCACGTTCTTGATTTCTTTTAATTTTTTCGTTCCAAAACTCCTGATTAGACTTAGGCTCCCTATAATGAAGCGGGCATCCATGCCAAAAACAAGAATCCAAAAAGATAACCAATTTCTGATTCGGAAACGCTATGTCAGGTGTACCTAGCAGCTTTTTGTAGTTTTTTCTGTACCGTAATCCTCTATGCCAAAGTGCTTTCCTAACTTTCAGCTCCATTTTAGTATCTTTACCTCGCACTTTTTGGATACCTTTATTGGTAGCCGACATTCTACTCTCCTCCTAAGCCTATAACCTCATAGCATTCGATGTCCTCTAATATTCCCTTAATTTGAATAGTGAGTCATTCGTGTAGTTCATGCTTTCTTGCTCAAAGAATTGTGGCAATGCCAGTGATAAGTAAAAAAACATCCCCGGTGACCGACGCTGATCACGGGGGACTAGAAATGCTATCTTTATAGATTAAGATTAATAGCGGTAATGAACGACGAACTCGGGATCGATTTGGTAATAGAACGATACCAGATGACGATTCGTGTTGGTGATGGGAGCTACGACCTCAGTGATTTCCAGTCCGTTTTCGTCTACACCTTTAGTGATAGCCGTGTCGATTTGAGCTCCTATCGGAGTAAGAACGTTCACTTGAACCTTTCCTCCGTTCGATGCCACTTGAAGTCCGTCAAACGGAACTCGGATTGAAAAGGCATACTCGTTAGTATTACCAATCGGATAAATCTTGTAGTCGTAGGACAGTAAGTAGGCGTTTGTGGCTCCCGCCACAGGTGTTAAGGATGATTTCTTCAAAATCGCGCGAAGCATCAAACGAGCGGCGTCCTCCATAACTCCAGGTAAGTTTTCGGCTTCGGCCTGATCCCGAATATCTTCGGTTCCTTCTAAAATCGTAGATGCTTTTTTAGGGTTCATCTCAACGTTAGAGATTTTAAAGAATTCAAGCACCTCTGGTGGTACGGCGTTACCATTGGGAACATACCAGGTTTCTTCTGCCGGGATTGGTTCATCGGTAACCAACAAAGTTTCGACACGTACTGTATCGAAAGCGTTATTATTATATCGTGAGGTCCCGGTAATAATGACACTCACATCTTGCAAGCGAATATTCAGCGCAATCACGTCCTTATTTATTGTAGTATGATTGCTGGACATATGTTATTATTGTTACCAGTGAAAACATATTCCAGCGTTATCGAAGCACGATTGCCGTCGTGCTTTTTTTGCGTCGTCTGTAATAACATTTCTTAACTTTACGATAACACCTGTTATTTATTTTGTCAATCCAAGTTCACATATGTTATTTTTTACATAACGAAAATTAAACAGAGTAGGTGTTATTTATATGTCTATAGATAAAAGGATTATTAATAGAAGAAAAGAACTTAATCTGAACCAAGCAGCTTTAGCGAAAAAGGCTGGCCTAACGGCTCCCTCCATCAGCCAATACGAATCAGGAAATAGAAATCCGTCTTATGAAGCGTTAGTGAAACTCTCCGCAGCGTTAAACGTTTCCGTGGATTACCTGGTATCGGGTCATGAAAGCGAGGAAGACATCAGTGACCCTGAGTCACTCCTCATCTCAAAAATCATCCAATCTTTGGATGGAACAAAGAAACATGATATTATGAATTTCTTACGCTTGCTGACAGGACAAAATACAATAATCAACCTTAATTCAACCAACCCTAAAAAATATGCGGACCATTTCTTTCAAAACATCTTGAAGGAGGCTTTCCCCATCCGTATCGAGGAAGTCGCCTCGTTATTAAGCATTCAAATTTTCGACGCTTCTTTGGGAAACGGAACCGAGGCCATGTTATTGAAGCAAAGTGGAACTATCATCATCGATAAAAGTATCGGAAACCAAGCACGACAAAAACTCACTCTCGCCACGCTTGTCGGTCACTTCATTTTACCTTGGCACACTAAAGAAACTTACTATCACAGAAAACATGGAGCTTCCACAACGACTTCCGAAGATGTGGAGTCTCAAGAAGCGATGATGTTCGCAAAGTCATTGCTCACGCCGTCAAAAATGCTAGAAGAAGATTTCTCTAAGTTACCTTCCGGTGAAATCAATATTGAACATTTAGAGGATCTTGCGATCAATAAATACGATGTTTCAGTGACGATGTTTTGCAACAGATTAGTGGAATTCGATAAAGCAAGATTCAACGTGATCACTTCTAAAAACGGAGTAATCGAAAACGTTCATAGCAGCAACGTCTCTTTTGTGAAAAATGACCCTTTACCGTCACAGAGTCTAGCCTTCGAATTAAACAATGAAGGTGGGAACGAAAAAAGAATACGCAGTAAAAAAATTGCATCCCATGTATGGATCAAAGACGCTTCGGAGTCTGAATATGTGTTTGAGAGTTCTAGCTACAACCCCAGGTATGGAGTTCTGACATTTCTGTCAAAATTGTAGTCACTGTCATTACGTGCTTGTTAGTAACCATTAGAATGTTCAGTTTTTTAAATCTCTCCAAAATAAAAAGCGATTTTTCTCATTCGGAGAAAGATCGCTTTTTATTTCTTTCCTCTTACTAAACATAGAAATAAGAACTTGGGAGATTCCAAAATGGAACATTCATTGAACTCGTGGTCGTCGCCCTTGCTCCTTTGGAGGTGTTACAAGATTCACATAATAACTGAAAATTAGAGGAGTCGTTGCTTCCGAAAACATCTAAGGGGACGATATGGTCGATGTGAACAGTATTTTGTGACCTCATTAAATTAGAAAGGTCACAACGACAAATTGTACAAGTTCCCTTGTCTCGATAGAATACGGCGTTAGTTAACCACTTAGGAAAGCGAGATCGTTTGATTCGCCCTTTAGCAGTCACAAAATCAGGATGTTTTTTTTGAATATCACTAATATTAGATTTAATAAATTTGGAAAGTTCCAAATGAAAATCTCGGAGGAAATTTCTGTCTAAAAAAATCACTTGAAACGCAGAATGAATAATTTTTTTGTCAATTTCATCGGCATTTTGATGTACATACGCCTTCCATTTGTCGAATTTCTCGCTACAATCGCATTCCTCGTGCCATTCGTCCGCACAACTATGAAAGTCTGGTGTAGGCAGATCGGGATGTAAGTTTACCTCCTTTAACGTGCGAACGATGAAGTCCAAACTATACTCTAATGTTTGACCGGCATCTCGCAATTGATAGATTTCCTCTGAAACATCTTGAAAGTGACTTAAATAAACATGTACTGCTGAAATTTTATTGGGCTTAACTATGGCGTCAATAATTTCATCTTTAAACTCTTCAAAGACAGTTTCCGAACAGTCATAAAAATTAGTAATAGCGAAGCCACCTAAACCGATTCCCGAGCTTAAGGCCAGATGCTCGTCTTTTAGATTCCCCAACACAATCATCACCTTTCGATACGTTTAACTAGTCAACAAAAAAGATACCATAAAGCGTTTCAATAGTTGAAAATATTTCAATTTACCTTTGGAATACCTTTAGTTATTCTAAAGGTATTCCAAAAGTAAAGGGTGGTTTGATTGGCAAAAATCTTTTTCCCTAAAATGTTTATTATGGTTCCGGCAAGTCACCCACATCCCCCCAACACAGAGTATAGAGTTTCTATCGGGGAAGAATTGTGGGATGAGAAGAAAAATCATGTCTTAAAAGTTCAAATGGTATACAACGGAGATATCGCTGGTAGAAGAAGCCCTTCTTACCCGGTGGGAAGTGATGATTTTAAGAAAGTCATGGAAGCGGCTAATAAACTTTTGACTAGACTTGAAAATAATGATGAGGAGATACAATTTTTATAAATTACCGTCCATAAAAGGAATGTTAAAAAGACATATTTATTAATTTATTCACATGAAAATGAAAAGGGCTATTTAAAGCCCTTTTCATTTTCCCTCAAGTGTCTTTTAACTCATCTTTTTATCAATGTTCATTTTCTGTTATAGTTAACGAGTAAACAAACAAATGGAGGTGCTTCATGACGAAAATTGGTTATGCACGAGTGTCGACCCTCGATCAGAACTTGGACTCACAACTAGATGAACTTAATAAAGCTGGTTGTACTAAAATCTTTCAAGAGAAGGCATCCAGTGTTAAAAAGAGGCCAGAATTTGAGAAGTGCTTAGATTATTTACGAGAAGGTGATACCCTAGTCGTCTGGAAGCTAGATCGGTTAGGGAGAACCACAAAGAAGCTTCTTGAATTAATTGATGATTTGAAGGATCGCGGAATCAATCTTCAAATCATCACACTAGGTATCGATACCTCTACGGCTGCCGGCCGACTATTTTTCACCATGATGGCTGGGTTGGCAGAGATGGAACGTGAATTGATTCGCGAACGTACAAACGCTGGACTTCAGGCTGCACGAGCCAGAGGAAGAATGGGTGGAAGAAAACCAATTGATGAACAAATCATGGCCAGAGCAATGATGATGTATGAAGCTCACATGACAGTAGACGACATTACAAAGACTTTAGATATCTCGAGATCAACATTCTATAAATACAAAAACAAACAGTAACTCCATGTTACTTTCTATTAAGAATATTTATATCAGATCAATTAGTAAACGCATCTTTTAAACTTCGTTCATTTATTCATTAATGAACGAAGTTTTTTAATCTCATTTTCTAAAAATACAATTATCCCTTCCCTCTCTAACCAATATTCTTCATCGCCAACGTCTTTTCTTTGCAGAGTGTTCTCCCATCTTTTAATAACTTTAATAAACATACTAACTTCCCATTCATTCTGCTTATCTGTGACCAATGAAGTAATTGAAATTTCAGTTGCATTCAGATTAGAAATTGCTTTATTGTTTGAGCTTATAATTTTTTGTTTTATATCATTCAGAACTAAAGGATTTGAATTACGAGAAAACATTTCCGCTGTTTTTAAAAATTCATGGTTTAGAGCAACAAAATATACATCTCTATAATATTCTTTCACTTTTAAAGGGATAACTTCCTCTTGCTTATTCTTTAATTCATTCAACGCAGAAAATACACTTTGATCAGCTTCAATCATATTCCTAATCGATTGAAGAAAAGTTAAGCAACGGTAGTATTCTTGAATTATACGGGAATTAAGCATTTTTAATAAAACCAAAATACCAATTTGGTAAAGCGTAAAAAAGTCTATAAATGTTTTTAAAAGAGAAGGTTCATTGCTACTATAGATAAGAAACCACTCGCTTCTTGTAAGCCATAAAAATAAAAGAAAGAAAAAGATAAGTTCAGAAGCATAAAGCAATATATCTGACCCTAGTTTAAACGCATACTGTTGATCTTTAAATCGCTTAGGAACTATAACAATATCAAAATAAATTAGAGAACAAAAAAACAATAAAACAATAAAAGGCCACAAGGTAAAGAATTCAAAAAACGTCAAGAGACACCTCCAGAATAATAAAAACTAAGAGCCACGCCAAGTATTTCTCATACCGTAGGAATAGGAGAGGGACCCCCCCACCACCGTATCTATAAATGTATTGGGATTGAGCCCATTAAATTTGATTGAAACAGGGAAAAGAACTACATTGTCTTTCTTAACCAACATTATCGTTGTCTTGGCGCTTCTTCCTCTTCCTTCTATTTCCTTTGTTACGAGTCCTTCTTCAACCATAACAGCAATTAAGCGCTTGAATGTTGAGTATGACAAGCACTTGGAAGGGTCTACTGATGATGTGATTAAAGAAACAAGAGTTCGTTGCGCACCACAAATACACCCTCCGTTTTTGCGTAAAACTGTAAGGATGTCTTCTTTCCATTCATCTAGATGACTATATGTACGTTCTTCGCGCGGTTTTGCGCCTTCCCAGACCTGATACCTAAACTCGATACCAGACAATGTCTCGATCCAATACGATGAAGGACCGAGCGGAGAACCAGGTTTGAAGGCGCTCTTTACTTTACGTTTAACTTCAATTTGACGAAGTGAGGGACTATTCTTTTCATTCCATTGATAAAGTAACGACAAGGCTTGGTCTTCTTCGTATCCTGCAACCTTGTAAGCGAGAGCAAGGGTGTAGCATGTGTTGTCGCGTTGTCCTTCTTCCACGCCCTCTAACAACTTTAGAATTGCTGGGTGGGACAATAAATCAATCGATCCCAATGCTACGTTCCCTTTCTTCGACTGATTCTCTTGCTGTTCGGTCAACCAATCACAAAGGTCGTCAAAAGAGATACGTTCTCCCGAACGAAAAACTGTGGTTTCTTCTGTCGGTAATCGGAACCAACGTTCAGCGCCGATTGCTTGAACGTCAGCGTTCATCTCCTCAGCAATCATTCGTTGAACGCGCTTATAGTGATCCACGACTTTTGGAAATGCGCGTCTTGGTTCTTTCAAGTACCAATACACATGGAATCCGCCTGAAGGCGTCTGGACGACGAGTGATGGTGTCGGCAGGCCTGCACTCGTCACCCGATCCATGACGTCCGGAAAAATCATTCCTGCATTCTGCGACGTCTTGACATCGATATCAATCACCATGGCGTTTAACCAACGCAAAGAGCCCGCATGACGTTGGTCGTTGCGGTAAAAAGTGTTCGGTGTGAAATATGTATACTTCTCTTTTGCCCCAAAGAGTGAGCGGTATGTACGGATGGCACGCGGTTGTGTGAACTCCTGGCAGACAAAGATCCATCCTAGCTCTTTACTGTATCCGGTTCTCTCGACCTGAGAGGCCCGTTTCGGAGCTTCCGTTAATTGGTCTCGATAAAGATTTCTCAATACTTCCATGCTACATTCTCCTCTCTTCTTTTCTATGCCTCATCGTAAATTGTTGAGTATCCATTTCTCTGAGATACGATGAACATTGTCGAGAAGAAAGAACAATGCTAAAATGATTGCATAAGAAAGACGCCTTTTTTCGTCACGTTTTTCTTTTGAACAACGCATGAAAAAGGATCAGTTCATCGTATTATGTTTTTAGAAATCTAGGTTTCTACAAATCTATTCATGATGGCTGGTTTAGGGTGAAGCGTTGTTAAATACACAGTCTGACTATTAAGTTAGATGATTTGGATCTGATAACGGCCAGGTTATCAGATTTTTTTATGCCGATTTTCCTACTGGAAAGAACTTCATAACCCTATGTTTTCATAAAAGAAATCGCTTCACAACAGCTTTTTTTCGAGTTTGTGCTCATAAAAATCAATGTATACATGTAGATTTGTATACATGTAGATTTGTA